>CBFHBH010000074.1:0-8503 GCA_965653735.1 uncultured Flavobacterium sp.
GACATTGATACATTAAGAGATGGCGCATTTAATGTAGACGGTTTTGTCGTAACAGGAGCTACATACTGAAATACGTCTTGAGTACTACTAAAACTTCCTCCATAGTTAAACTTTACAGGATTACTACTACTAGCTTCTGTATTAAACATATCAACTAGTCCATCACCGTTAATGTCTATAAATGATTGTTTTTCCGAATTACTACCTGATAAATTCAAATTAAGTCCCAACCCAGCTGAAAATGAAGGATTCCCATTGTTACTACTTTTCGTCTTAGTTCCACCTCTACCAGCTATAGTATATCCTTTACTAAAAGCCATTGATAAATTGGAACTATCACTAGAATTAGCATTTCCAAAACCTGCATTTTGATTTTTATGACCGCCAGTCATAGTAGTCTTAAAGTAAGATCCTGTGGTAATTACATCTGGATAGCTGTCTCCATTTACATCTATAAAATCAGATAGTAAATTACTATATCGTGATTGACTTGATGAGGCACTTATACTACCATAACCTCCTGAATATGAAACAGCAACACTTCTATGCTCCTTGTCCACTCCAAACATTCCTGTAAACAAGTTTGATTGTAATGGCTCACTCTCCTCCCCTTCATGACCAAAATAATCTTCAGGAAAAAAGCCAGCTTGAGAAGTACCACAATTTATGGCACTTATTTCCGAATAAGAATCTTTAAACATACCAATCCAACGACGAGTTAAATTGGCATCAGTTTCTATTTTTGCACGCATCAACATAAATGCTGCATTGTTTAGTAATGTATCCGTCATGTCTCCCACATTCTCAGGATCAATAGTACCATCACCTGGTATTCCAAAGGTTCCGTTCATGGAGCCGTTCATACAATCTTCATATGCCTGCTGATCTTCAGGTGAGTTGGCATATTGTTCGCAATTAGATGATAAAGGGTTAAATTGATTTACATTTGAATATAAATCAGCAACATCGATTAACTTCCCATATTGATCTGAAGGTATTGCAGCATTACTATTAAAACTTGAATTGTATAAAAACTGACCCCAATTACGGTGCATTGGACCTAATTTTTTATTAAGATTTGTACAAGGATAAATCAAAATCCTTCTGAAATTTGATAATGCGCTTGTATTCTCTGTATCAAAAGCACTTGCAGATGTCGCTATAATAATGTTTGCAGCTCCTGAAATAAACTCATTTCCACTAACTGTTGTACTACATGAGCTTTCGTATGATACTTGATTTGTGTATTTATAAAACAGATCTAAATTTAAATTACCATCCGCATAATATTCAAATGAGACTTGATTCAGCTCATTTGGATTTGAAAGCGTAAAAGAAATAGGCGCAGTATCATCAATATTAAAAGCACCGTTTATTATACTCACTTTTCTCTTACCTAAAAGAACCCCATTTTTCTTCACTACAAAAGTGAAATATCCTGAAATGTTCTGCGTAAATGAATAAGGATTTGAACTCGTTATATTAGGCGTAATTGGCTTAACATAATAAGTGTTAGTAGCACTAACCCCTTGAAAATTAACATTGGTACATTTAAATGTGTATTGCCCTTGCAAACTATTTCCAGCGTTTCTAATATTTATGTCATTTACTTCTTGAAATATAGTATGCATAGGAATAGCATATTTTGTAAATCCATTAACTGAATTACTATCTACTGGATCAAAAATAACTTTAGGATACCAGTTTACATTATTCCAATTTACATTTGAATCTGAAATTACTTCAAAAAAGAAGCCAACACTAGCGGTCTTGCCTCTTTCTGTAGTAATACTTATAGGACCTATGGTAGTACCTAATAAAGTATCACTTGCATTAGCACTATAATCATATTCAAATACAGTCCCTTCTGACAATACATTTCCAGCTTCACTAAATGATCTGGAAATTATTCTAAATTTAACGTCATCTGTAAAATTTAGAGCTAAATCATTCCATGAAATTTCTACTGTACCACTCTCTTCAATCAATACCTCACCTGTATCCGAATTTAGTTTAAAGCCAGTACTATGGGCATAATCTTTAGTATTGTAACCATTGGCATCAGTAAAGCCTTGTCCAACGTAACTAATGATTGGACTAGAATCAAGTATATCATTTGCATCTTCACTATTTTTTTGAACTCTGAAGAATATTTTTTGTCCTTTTTTTACTGACATACCACTTAAGGTACTTCCTAATGGTGGATTATTTCCAGAATAATTTGACAGAGAAATAGTCTCACTAGTATCCAAATTAGTAAACTGTTTCATATAAATTCTAAACGGTACAGTATTAGATTCTTGCAATTTAGTTTCAATAGAAAAAACAGCGCGACTTGTAGCAGTACTAGGATGAAAAACTAAACTATCATTAATTGTAATTGTTCCATCATATGGAGCTTCCCAAACCCTTACAACATCGAATCTGGAATAATCAAAATCGTTAGCTTCAGGTTCTGGATCTGGCAAATCTTCTTTTTGATAAATATCTGCAGTAATTAACATATTTGGCGTGTTAGCAGAAGACGTTTCAAAACCATTTGCTCCATTGTTAAAATAGACAACTCCATCTCTCACAATATCTGGTAACTGATCTCCATTACTATCATTCAAATAAATAGAAGTGGTTTCTTCTGATTTAAATCGTTTTTTACCACCGTAGAATCCACCCGCCATAAAATCCAAAGATTCTCCAAACATGGTCTTGGTCTTTCCCTTTGTTTTAGAAAATTGATTAATGTTAAACAGTTCAACATCATTTCCAAAAGTTAATAGAGAATTTTCAACTCTTGGTTTATAAAACAATTTATTATCCTTCTTATATAAGATGTCTTCTAGTCCATCTCCATTCATGTCAGAAAACATTATTTTACCTTTACTGGTTTGATAAGATTCTCCAAAAGGGAATCCTACTGTAAACATCCTCTGAGGTCTGTTAGTTTTATAAAATAATTCCAAACCTACAGCGGGTCTCACATCCCAACTGAATTCAGTTTTCTCACTTGCATTTAGTGAACTGCCTCCACCTATATTCATTAAATAATCTGGATCAGCATCTTCAATATTTGAATCAACTGATTTCTCAAACAAAATATTATCAGCAATATCATCGTAGTACTCAAAAACATGTTCATAAGTATTTGCTCCATTGGTATCTGTTTCAATTGCCTTTTTTAGAAGTGTCTTTTCAAATCTACCTAAAACATATTCTAACTTATAACTTCTTACAGCTTGTGTATCATAGGCAACATCTATTCTAGATAAACGATATGGTTGAACCTGTTTTAGACCTAAACGAGCGTTAATATTTATATCAGGTCTATTAATTGCTGTTTCGTTTATAAAATCAATTTTATACTTTCCGTCAGTACCACCATGACCCGTATATTTAATGGTTTTGATATTGTATACCAATCCTCCATTAAGATTTTGGTTAATTCCTGATAATGAAGAAAGAACTTGTTTATTATAAAGGTATTTAATGTTATTGGTGTAAACATCCTCTACCATATATAAAGACCAATGAACAATATGCCCTTGATTATTTTTTATTACAGCGTTATCATCAACTGTATTTTTACCACCATACCAATATATCGTTCCATTGGTATCTGTTACTTTCCAAACATAATTAGTTGTACCCGAACCTATTCTCTCGATTTTATCAAAACTTTGAAGTTTTCGATAGGTGAAATTGAGATTCCCAGTTCTATTCATACCTGCAGTACTATAAAGCCCTCCTATTTCCTGATGCCTATTAGGCATCCAATCTTGGTTATTTAGTGTTTTAGGGTACATTAATGGCTCACCATTAAGCAAATAAAGTTCAGACTCTTTTGCTTGGTCAAAAGTTGGAGAGCCCCACTTTGTGTCAAGTGTTATAGCTGGTATGTTAATGTTCCAACCTTCTCCCAACCAACCATTTCCAGCATCACTGTTATAACTAATACTTAAATTTGGTTGTAATCCATTTCTCCCAGAAGGTATCTTAATAGGATAACTTACATTTGCATCACCTTTCTGAGATACTTCAGGTGGACTCATCATTGTTACTCCAGTAGATGGATTGGCAACTTTAATATCTCCCATCATTGTTGGAGTAAACGCACTAGTTTGGGGACTCTCAGGAACTTGTACAATCCCATTAACGTAATCTCCATTTTTATTAAATGTTGATACAATGATATTTTGATCTGCTATGATAGAATCCCTTTTTATGGGAACCCATTTTTTATAATTTCTATCGAAATGAAAAGTCTGTATGTCTTTGGATGTATACCCGCTGGGTAATAAAGCTGGGTCATAACCTATAAACAATTTAAAAGATGTCGAATCTTTAACTTTTAAACTCTTTACTCTAAAAGCTGATTGATTTCTTGTAACATTAACAAATGACGTTTCAAAGCTAGGAATATCAATTTTTCTAAGTTCGTCAAAAGGTTTAATATTACTCTCGTAAAGAAAATAATCAGAATATTTATTTACTGGAGTTGTTATTTTTAGATCCAGCGGTTCTAAATCATACGCTAAATCTGATTGAATAGATTTATCAATTTTTTGGGTAATCTCATCAATTAAGTATCCGTCTTTAAATAAAGAAAAAACTAATGATTTGGAAATATCTGGACAAGCTATTTTTTCTTCAAATAAATTCCCTGTAATTTTAATAGATTGACCATTTACCTTAAGAACATATCCTTTGTCAACAATTCTTGAAGGTAGAAAACCGTTAAAGTAAATATGGTGTCCATTATTCAAAAAACTAAAGCAATTATTAATTTGAATTAAATGTGAATTTTCCTTTCTTTCTTTTAATACAATTTTTAAATCTTTAACTGTATAGCTATAAAGAGCATTTTTAGGTATTGTGAAAAAGACAGTATTAAATCCATTTTGCACCCACCCCTCTGGTACTCTCTCTTCAATATGCTGCCATTGATTATTAAACTTCACAACATACCCATTGGTAACTGGATTTAAATTAATGCTTTTTGAAGGCAAGGTAGATGAATCAACACCTTTTAACTCATAAACCAAATAAACCTCTTTATCTTCAATGTTTTGATTAGAAATGTTAAGTTTAAAAATATTGTCATACACAAAATCGTGTTTTCCTTTTTTAGTAACCCCAATTTGTCCTTCTTTTAAATCAGAACTATATTCAAAATATTTTACAACAGATAAAGGAGAAACATGAGTCACTATTCCATTTCTAGGTTCTTTTAAACTATTTACATTTTCCTTTGCTGTATCATAATTATATTGCAATGGATTTATAGAATTAACATAATTCCATCCATGACATTTAAGATGAGAGCCTTTCAGTGTATGTTTTACAAAATTTGTAAATAATTCTGCTGAATATCCAGAATATCCCGAATAAAGACAGCTCAACAATAAAAAATAAGAAAGAAATTTTGCAGACTTGCTTTTTCTGTTTCTTTTAAAGAAATAATACATAATTTGATATGGGGATTTAGTATTTTTTTAAACTATTTAACAATGACCTTAAATATTTTGTTTTGAACATTAGTTTTTACATCAATAAAATAAATATCGCTAGTACTAAAACTAATTACAGCTTGATTATCTTTTAGTTGATTTCTATCAATCTGTTTTATCAACTTTCCTGCTGAATCAGTAACTCTAATTGATATTGGTGAAATATTTGGAGCTATGCGTATTGTAATATCTTCATTTAGCTTAGAAGGATTTGGATACAATGTTATTGAGGTTTTTTCTTGACTTTCAACTTTAAAATTGAAATCAGCTACACATATGCCATTGTTAACTTTCAATAAGTAATCACCTTCTGTTACCAATTTAATAGTTTGTTCTGTACCTATTTCCTGATTATCTTTTAGCCAAACAAACTGTAAAGCATTTTTACTATCATTTGATGAAATTTCAGGAGTAACAATTACGTAATTGTTGTCATTGAGACTCCAGCGATCTTTTAATTTAACTGGGATTATAGCTGGTTGTTTCACTACTACTTTAGCAGTTTTTCTATTTTGGAAGGTGTCTGTCGTTTCAATTTCATATTCGCCTTCAGGCAAATCATTTATGATAATTTTTTTTGTAGTAACAGTATATGTTTTTGAAAATTTTTCATTTTTAATTCGAAGTGTAAAAGGATAATGCTCTTGTGCAAAATCTAATTGTAGTTGTGTATTTTCTCCACATTTTTCCAATGTCTTCGAAAAAACAGTCATATCAGGAGCTTTTAATACAATAAACCTACTGTCATCTTGCAAATCAATATTTTGAAAAGAAATATCTTGAATACTGTCTTGAATTCCTTCATAATATTGACCTTCTTCCATATTTATACCTGCTCCTGTATTAGTATGAGAAACATACAAATAGAGTTTTTCATTAGAGGCCAAAGAATCTATTGAACTAGTTATCAAATCTTTTTTTAACTTTAATGAAAAAAGACGATTATCCGATGGGTTTATAATCTTTCTTATGCTCCATACTTTATAATTAGCAGTAGATAAACCTTGATGGTTTACAATTGTTTTCGGTTTTCCATTATGCCCCCATAAAAGATAATTTCTATCCAAAAGTGGCTCATTAGTACTTACTTCAAAACCTTTTAAAACATAATTATAGCTTGATTCATTGCTAAATTGATTAGATTGATCCTTCCCTAAACCAGTGACGTCTTTAGAAAAGGCAGACATTTTTACAGGATTCCATAAAGTATCGTTAGTAACACTTCTATAGTACTTATTCTCCATTAATGAAAATCCATATTTTAATGAAAGATATGTTTCAATTTTTTCCTTGGTAGGAATATTTACCAGCTTAGGTATATAGATAATTTCTAAAATAGCATCTTGAGGAGTTTGGTTTTGTAATAAATCTATAAACAATTTACCTTTTTTCTGAAAAGCAGCATCATTATGTAAATAACTAACAATTTTTGCCTTGCGAGTATTGTCTAAAACTGTTAAAGTATCATTACCTTTTAACACGTATTTGTTAGTTACTTTAATAGTTTTATTTCCGTATTTTAATGAAACTATTGTTTTTTCATCTTCATTGTCAGTTTTATATACAATAAAAAATGAAAATTGGTTGTTATACAACTTATAAGATTCGTCAAATTGACTTATAGGACATCGTTTGTTAAAATCTGTACAAGATGCAATCGAATCGTTTTTTAACCAAATTGAAGCCAAGTTTCTTATTGATTGTGTTTGAGAAAATGAAAAATTCATCATCCCTAGAAGTAAAATCAAAATCGTTTTTTTCAACATATGTTTTTAATAGCTTTAAATGCAGTATTCTGATTACGAATACATTTCATTAATCAAAATGCGGGCAAAACTAACCATAAAATAGCTATTAAACAATCATCAATTTTAAGGATTTTAATCTAACTAAATTTAGTGATTAAAATATTGAGAATTTTCTTAGAAGAACAATCATATACAAATAGTAAAGACAAACACTAGAATAAAATTATTCAGAAAGTTTTTTAATGCACAATAAGAAAAATTGATTTATAAAACAGTTACAATAAAAATTTAAACTGGTTAGGAAGAAACTTAAAAAAGATTGAGGTATTAAAAAATCAATTAATGGTTATTTTTTAACATCCTTTTTTTAGAATCTCCACTCAAAGTATTTGAATGAATAATTTTACATAATTAAGAAATAAAAACTAATCAACACTTTTTGATATTGTTTAGTCTAACTATTGATCTACCACCCAAAATCCATTACTGCTTATTAGACCAATATCACTTTTCTTAAAATGCGTTAACCAATTTCAGTTTGGATATCGATTTTCCGTTGGTGTGAGTAAATTAAAGCAATAATTGATCTTAATTTCTAAATTAGATTAAACAATTTAAGTACTAGGGTGGATACAATACAATTGTGACCATCTTTTTTATTAAGATTATTTAAGAAAATTTTAGTATCAATAAAAAATTTTAATTAATAGTAATATTGTTTAAAAAAGATTTAAACATAGAACCCAACACTCGGCCAACGCTTCTACAAAAATTACCGTCACAGTTATTGTTACAATAACACGTACACTCGTGACTTGTGCCTGTAATTTTTCTCCCAAGCTTCTTTACATAATGTGGCATTATGGTTCTACGAAGCCATAATAACATTATGTAAAAAAGCCGCACTCCCCACGCTCACTACTATTCCTTCTTAAGAAAATTGATGAAGTCTGTTTTTACAGAGTTTCATAATTGCTTTAATTGCTTGTGCTGAAAATCCACAAACCCCACCACCCCATTTATAGGTTATAAAAAAAGGTTTTAAAAAAAATTTTGGCAGCAGTAAGTGCTGTCTCCTTTTCATCACAACCAATACTTAAATCTGTAAATTTCATTGTTACGTAGAAATACATCCAGCACACACTGCTTTATAATAGTCCAGGAAAGAGTACCGTTTTATAAGCGCCAGTTTATCAACATGGCACAATAAAAAACGGCACCCATTCCTACGCATCAACCATTACATAAATACAC
>CBFHBH010000075.1:0-8475 GCA_965653735.1 uncultured Flavobacterium sp.
GGTGATGGAGTTTCACAAAATGAAGAAGGAAAATATGCACTTCGACCAGGCCCTGGAACAGAAACTAAAGTTTTTGTAGAAATTGAAAAACTAGATGGTTCTAAAATTGTTGAAGAACATCGTTTTAGAATTAAAAATTTAACTGGCCCAATAGGAACTTTAAATGATGAATTTTCTGGAAAAAATTATGTTTTGGAATTTAAAATTGATGAAATAAAAAATGCGGAAGTAGGAGTTTATTTAAAAGACATTCTTTTTATAGAAACTGAAGTAAAGCAATTTAATATAAAAGTTCCAGGATATTCAACAATGGTTATTACTGGAAATGTAATAACGCAAGAGGCGTTAGAAATTATTAAAAAAGCAAAAAAGAAAGATTTAATTATTATTTCTAATATTAAAACTCAGTATAATGGTTTTGATGGAGGTTGCATAAAAAATCCATTATCAATAGTTTTTAAAGTAATAAATTAAAAAAGAGCAACTTCAAGTTGCTCTTTTTTGTTAGGCATCGCCCGAAATATTTAATTAATTTTTCTCAAAAATTATTCATAAAAAAAGAGCTACTTTTTCAAGTAACTCTTTTAGAGGAATCGCCAGGATTTGATATATCTTTTAATTAATTTTTTTAAAAAATTAAGCATAAAAAAACCTCCCAATTTCTTGGAAGGTTTCTTGGGGCATCGCCCAAATATTTTAATTAATTTTTTCTAAAAATTAGATATAAAAAAAGAGCTACTTTTTCAAGTAACTCTTTTAGAGGCATCGCCCGGATTCGAACCGGGGTAGACGGTTTTGCAGACCGGTGCCTAGCCGCTCGGCCACGACGCCATTACCAGTATGGACGGCAAATTTACATAATATTTACTCTCAAACAAGCAAATCCAATTAAATTTTATTTGTTTCTGAAAAATTCTTCATGTTTTAATTATACTTTTGAAATACTTTTTTAAAACTTTTAAACCCAATGAAAAAGATTCAGCATCTAAAACCTATTTTCTATTTTATTCTAATAGGATTGTTAATCAATACATTAAGTAGAATAATTATCTTCTTTATGTTTAAAGAACGCATCCAGGAAACCGAAGATTATTGGTACATCTTCCCTATCGGATTACGTTTCGATTTAATTCTACTTTGTTATTTATCTTTCTTACCAGCAGTATTAATTTGCTTGTTGCCTGATAAATGGCTTAATTTTTTCAAAAAGTTTTTAAATTTTTATTTCATTCTGTTTTTGTTTTTGATGCTTTTAATGGAAATGAGTACACCAGATTTCATTAAACAATATGATACACGTCCCAATCGACTTTTCTTAGATTATTTAATTTATCCAAAAGAAGTTATAGGAACATTGATTAAAAGTTATTTGACATCAATGATTGTAACTTTTATAGTTTTAGGAACTGGATTGTATTTTGCATTTAAGCATGGAAAAAAACTATTTTATCCCGTAGCTAATAATTACAAGAATAAGCTTATTTTATTCCTTCCGGTGGCTTTTCTTTTATTTTTAGGCGCTAGATCAAGTTTAACTTCAAAAAGACCTATAAACGCATCTAATGCGGTTTTTTCGGTAAACCAATTAACAAATTGCGTAGGACTTAATTCATTGTACACAGTTGCCTTTGCTGCTTATTCGATAAAAAATGAAGGAAATGCTGAGAAAATGTACGGTAAAATGGACATTAATGAAGCATATAGTAGAGTAAAAAAATACATGACTGCTATGCCTGATGATTTTACAGATCCAAATTTACCTTTATTACACATTCAAAAACCTGATACAGTTTTAAAAAGACCTTATAATTTAGTTGTTTTTCTTCAGGAAAGTCTTGGTGCTGAGTTTGTGGGGAGTCTTGGCGGTTATCCTTTAACACCAGAGTTTGATAAACTGACTAAAGAAGGAACTTTGTTTACAAATTTGTATTGTACTGGTACACGTAGTGTGCGTGGAATTGAAGCAGTGGTAACAGGATTTTTACCGTCACCATCTGAAAGTGTTGTTAAATTAAGTAACTCTCAACAAGGATTTTATACGTTAGCAGATGGTTTAAAAAGAGATGGTTTTGATACTAGTTTCATCTATGGAGGAATGGCTAACTTTGATAATATGGCTTCTTTTTTCAATGGAAATGGTTTCGAAAATATAATTGACGAAACAGATTTTGATAGCGATGGTAAAAAACACGCTTTTAAAGGAACTTGGGGATATTCTGATGAAGATTTAGCAGAGAAAGCCAATGAATATTTCAAATCTAAAGGAGATAAACCATTCTTTTCATTAATGTTTTCAACTTCAAATCATGAGCCTTTTGAATTCCCTGATGGAAGAATTAAACTGTATGACAAACAAAAAAATACAGTTAAAAACGCTATGAAATATGCGGACTTCTCAATTGGTAAATTCTTTGAATTGGCTAAAAAAGAAGACTATTTTAAAAACACAGTTTTCATTGTAATTGCAGATCATAACACAAGAACTTATGGTAAACATCTTGTTCCAGTTCATAAGTTCCATATTCCGGCTTTAATCATAGGACCTAATGTTGCTAAAGGAAAAACATATGATAAATTAGCAAGTCAAATAGATATTCCTCCAACATTATTAAGTCTTATAGGGGCTAAATCTGAAACACCAATGCCAGGTAGAAATATTTTCAAAATTCCTGCAGAAACCAAAGGAAGATCAATCATGCAATTCCATGATATCAATGCATTTAGAGTAGATAATCAAGTAGTGGTTTTACAACCTTTTAAAGAACCTTTACAGTTTGAAGTAACAAAAGATACTATTTTTAAAGCTGTAAAGTTAGATCCAGAATTAGCTAAAGATGCTCTTGCACATATTGTGGTTGCAACAGATTTATATAAGTCAAGAAAATATAAGCTGAGAGATCAAAAGAAATAAAATAAAAAAGCCGAAGTTAATCTTCGGCTTTTTTATTAATATCTACTTTTCTCAAGGAGAATTGTCACGGCTTCTACATCACCACCAATGGGAGGATTTAGTTTAGAAACTTCGACTAAAACCCTAGAGACAGGTGCTAATTCATTCAATGTTCTATCTATAATTCGTTGAGCAACATGTTCTAATAATTCAGATCGTACCGCCATTTCTTCTACCACAATTTTATTCAAATGAACATAATCAACAGTATCAGCAAGTTTGTCTGTTTGTGATGATTTTGCTAAGTCTGCTTCAATTTCTAAATCAACTCTATAATCACTGCCTATTTTACTTTCTTCAACTAAACAACCGTGAAAAGAAAAAGTGCGTATATTTTTAAGTTTTATTATTCCCATTATTTGAGGATTTGGTAATTTTTATGTTTGATAAAAGTACAAATTTTGCCAATAACCAAATAAACGAATAACCAAATAACCAACATTTTTGATAACTTTGTTCTCTCAATTTTAGAAAAATGTCTACTAAAGAAAAATCATTGAATTTTATAGAACAAATCATCGAAGAAGATTTAAAAAATGGTTTGTCACAAAATAAATTACGTTTCCGTTTTCCACCAGAACCTAATGGTTATTTGCATGTTGGTCATGCGAGTGCTATTTGTTTAAATTTTGGTTTAGGAATCGATTATCAAGCCCCTGTTAACCTACGTTTTGACGATACAAATCCATCAAAAGAAGAACAAGAATATGTTGATGCTATTAAGAGAGATGTAGAATGGCTGGGTTTTACATGGGATAAAGAATGTTATGCTTCTGATTATTTTCAAGAATTATACGATTGGGCTGTTGAATTAATTAAAAAAGGAAAAGCCTATGTTGATAGTCAATCTTCTGAAGACATGGCGATTCAAAAAGGAACACCTACTACTCCTGGTACCGATTCTCCTTTTAGAAATCGTACTGTCGAAGAAAATTTAGATTTATTTACACGTATGAAAAACGGTGAGTTCGAAAAAGGGACTCATGTTTTACGAGCTAAAATAAGTATGAGCGCCAACAATATGTTGATGCGTGATCCTATTATTTATCGAATTATGCATGCACATCATCATCGTACTGGTAATGATTGGTGTATTTATCCAATGTACGATTGGGCACATGGAGAAAGTGATTATTTAGAGCAAATTTCACATTCATTTTGTACGTTAGAATTCTTGCCTCACAGAGAATTATATGATTGGTTTTTGGATCAAATTTATGATTCAACTAAAGTACGTCCAAAGCAAAGAGAATTTGCGCGTCGCAACTTATCACACACAGTGGTGTCTAAACGTAAATTATTACAATTAGTTGAAGAAAAGTATGTTACTGGATGGGATGATCCTCGTATGAGTACTATATCAGGTATGCGTCGTCGTGGATACACGCCAGCATCAATTCGTAATTTTGCAAATACAATTGGAATTGCTAAACGTGATAATCTAATTGATGTTTCATTATTAGAGTTCTGTGTTCGTGAAGACTTGAATAAAACCGCACCGCGTGTAATGGCTGTTTTAGATCCAATTAAGTTAGTGATTACAAACTATCCTGAAGGTAAAGAAGAATGGTTAGAAGCTGAAAACAATCCAGAAGAAGAGGTTTTAACGTTTAGAAAAGTACCTTTTTCTAAAGAAATTTATATCGAAAGAGAAGATTTTAAAGAAGAAGCTGATAAAAAATTCTTCCGATTAACTCTTGGAACTGAGGTTCGTTTAAAGAATGCCTATATCATTAAAGGAGAATCGGTCGTAAAAGATGCTAATGGAAACATTACTGAAATTCATGCGACTTATGACCCAGATTCTCGTTCTGGAAGTGGCACAGAAGCCTCTAAACGTAAGGTTAAAGGAACAATTCACTGGGTTTCTATACAACATGCTTTAGAAGCTGAAGTACGTGTTTATGACCGTTTATTTACTCATGAAAGTCCTGACGGAAATAAAGAAATTGATTTTAAAGAATTCATCAATCCAGACTCTTTAAAAGTGATAAAAGGGTATGTGGAACCAAGTTTACAAACCACAAAAGAGTTGGATCATTTCCAATTTCAACGTCTTGGATATTTCTGTACTGATAGAGATTCAACACCTAAAAAATTAGTTTTCAATAAGACTGTTGGCCTTAGAGATACTTGGGCTAAAGTAGAAAGCAAAGAATAAAACAAATTTTATTATTTAATTCTAACCCTTTTAGATTCATAGTCTGAAAGGGTTTTTTTGTGTTTCACAGGAAAAGCACCCTTCATTTTTCATTCATTTCCCTTTAAATAATCAGGAATTGTCCTCGATTCCCAACCAATTTCATACTATAGTTTTGCTTTGTTAATAATCATAATCGATATGATTGTGATAAGTATAATCAATAAACAAACTAATTATGAAAACAAAAAGAATCATTATTCTAGGACTAATTACTGGGTTGTTATTTTTAACACAAAGTTGTTGTAAACCTGGTTTAATTGGAAGTGTTAACAATACACTTCGCCCACAAGAAACAAACAATTGGTGTTGGGCAGCAACTACTCAAATGATTGCCCAAAATGAAGGTATTAGCAAAACACAATGTGAGCTTGCTAATCACAGATTTGGTAAAACAAACTGTTGTAACGATGAACCTACAGATAATACTTGTAGAAAAACAAATGACTGTAATAAACCTGGCTGGTTGGAGCTTGATTATTGTGGGCTAAAGTTCTCTGAATCTACAACTGCTTTAAGTTGGGATCAACTTAAAAAGAGTATTTACTGTAGTAAAGATGTACTTGGTTTTGCTTACGGACAAAGCGGTGTAGTTGGCCATGTGGTTGCTGTTAAGGGATATGTAACTGTAAATGGCACAAATTATGTGGTATTAAATGATCCTTGGGGACCTTGTGTTGGGCAAGAACGTTTAATTACATATGATGAATATGTTGATCCTTCTGGTGCCAAAACACACTGGAATACGTGGTATAATATCAGTAAAAAATAATTTTAAAACATACAATTATGAAAAATATAAAATCAATTATAACTGTTCTTTTAGTAGTAGTTTCTACTGGTTTAATGGCCCAAACTACTGCTAATAATGGAATTAGAGAAGCTGCCGCAAAAGGTAAATCAGACTTGTTAAAGCTTCTTTCAGAAAACAAAGACTTTAATTTTGGAGTATCTGCACGAGATGTTGAAGCAGCTCAAGTTTCTAATCCTATCGAATTATTCAGTACAGAGTTTAATAGTTTATTAAATGATAACAGCGGAAATATTGCGTCAATTTCTAGAAGTGAAAATGTATACATTGTGCCTCTTATTGCTGATAATAAAACAGTTACAACTATTAGTGTTGCCTCAAATAGCAAGGGAACCAAAGTTGTTGAACTTGTTAGTCAGCAGTATACATCTGAATTAAATAATCTTGCTGATGATATTAAAAGAGTTAATTATAAAGGACTAAAATTTGTTCATGTTCCCAATATTGAAGCTTCTTTATATATTTATGGTGATAAATGTTATACAAGTTACAACGGAAGAAGTTTAAGAGAAGGAATAAATATTTCTGAAATTACTCGTCAACTTCAAACTGATGCAAGAGCTTTCCAAGCAGAATTTGGAGAAGAACTTAAAAAAGGAAAATTAGTTCGTTAATTTATTTAATAGATAAAAGCAATTTTAAATCCGCTAAATAGCGGATTTATTTATTATTTATAAAATCTATTTTTAATTTTTATTTTATAATTTTTAATTATTAACATTGAATCTCATATTTTATTTTTAAGACATTTTTAAAAATGAGCAAGTAGATTTTATTCCGTTTGTATTAAAACACCTTTAAAAAGCTTTATTTTAATTTTTATTGTTTTAGTTGCCAATTTTTGAACTAAAATTGATTTTGAACTAAAAATTTTTGTTGAAATAAAAAAGAGTGCCTTTTAGCACTCTCTCATTTAATTTTTTTAAACTTCTTCTGAAGGGTTTGAAGTATCAGATGGATTATAATCTGTCGAAGTGTGATTTTTAGATTTTACTCTAGGAGTTTGTTTTTTCATTTGTTCTCCAATAATGTTAGAAGCAGTAAAACTAGTTACCATACTATTTAACATATCACTTGCTGCTTGAGGTGAGTTGGGTAATAAAATTAAGTTTGAATTTGTATCGGCACCAATAGCTTGTAATGTGTCATAGTGTTGTGTAATTACAATCAAAGCAGAAGCTTCTTGCGAATTAATACCCACTTCATTTAAAACTTCCACACTTTCTACTAATCCTCTAGCAATTTCACGACGTTGATCTGCAATACCTTGACCTTGTAATTTTTTACTTTCTGCTTCAGCTTTTGCTTTCGCTACAATACGAATACGTTGTGCTTCAGATTCAAACATCGCAGCAGTTTTTTCTCTTTCGGCAGCATTAATACGGTTCATGGCATTTTTTACTTGAATATCTGGATCAATGTCGGTTACCAAAGTGTTGATAATATCGTACCCATAAGCCATCATCGCTTCGTTTAGTTCTCTTTTTACAGCAACTGCAATGTCATCTTTACGCACAAAAACGTCATCTAAAATTAATTTAGGAACTTCTGCACGAACCACGTCAAATACATAGGCAGTAATTTGATCATGAGGATATTCTAATTTGTAAAATGCTTCATACACATGTTCTTGAATAACTTTAAACTGGACAGAAACTTTCATTTTAACGAAAACATTGTCTTTTGTTTGCGTTTCAATAATGACATCTAATTGTTGAATTCTAAGATTAACACGTCCAGCAATTCTGTCAATTACTGGAATTTTAAGTTGTAAACCCGAGTTTCTAATACTTTGGAACTTTCCAAAACGTTCTATTACTACAGCGGTTTGTTGCTTAACTGTAAAGAAAGAAGCTAACAATAAAAAGAAGCCTAAAAATAAAAAGGCTAATAATGGAATACTCATGTTTTTTAAATTTGTTTGTTGATATGATATTTATACGAAGGTTTATTTTAAAAGTTACAAACAAACATTTGAATATTATATGTATTTTCGCCAAAATTTTTGAAAATGAAGAAGTTACTAGTTGCATTAATGTTAATCATTTCGTTTGTAAGCTTTGCACAACATGGAAGAAGAGATGGAAACAGAATAGGTCTTTCAGGTGGTTTAACTCATACGAGTTTGATGACATCAAATTTTAATACGAAGCCAGGAACTGGTTGGATTGGTGGATTTTCTGTTAGAGGAAATTATTATAATGATTGGAGTATGATTTTTGGTATGCAGTTTATGGAAAATAAATTTTCTGTTGAAACTCTTACTAAGGATGTTGAGTATAAATTGCCAGCAGTACAAGTAAGATTGTTGTTAAGCGCAAATTTAGTTAAGAATCATCTTTCTATTGATTTTGGTCCTGTTTTACAGATAAATGATAAGTTAAAACTAGATCAAGATGACGAAAATAGAATTATTAACGGCACTCTTTTAACAGCAAATGATATTGTGGATGTTACTAAAATCAACGGAAATCTTTATATTGGTTTTTCTGCGGGAGGAAGACGCGTAAGAGT
>CBFHBH010000076.1:0-8474 GCA_965653735.1 uncultured Flavobacterium sp.
AATTAATGTTTCAAGTGTAGTTTCAGGATTCATTCGTCGAATAGCTTTTACAGTTTCAGCCCAAATAATAGATCCCATGTCTTTTAGGTCATCACGATCCACACTAGTAATTACAGCATGTTTAATTTTCATGATTTTAATAGATCGTGCTACTTTTTCTGGTTCGTCCCATTCAACATCTTCTGGACGTCCAGTTTTAACTCCGCAAAAACCACATGATCTTGTACATACATTTCCCAAAATTCACCCATGTTAGGGCAGCTTCCAGATGTACAAATTGTATTTAATTTGTATTTGTCTACTAATCCTCTGAGTTCTGTGTATTTTTCACCTATTGGTAATTTGACTTTTAACCATTTTGGTTTTCCTACAGGTAATATATTTGAAGTTGTTGCCGTTTCCATAAAACCATTTTTGCACTGCAAAGATATGGAAAGATTGATGATTAATAAGTAACAGACTGATTTTTATGATTTTTTTGACTTTTAATTTTGTTGAGTGAAAAAATATTGGATTCGCTAGTAGGTAATACACTTTCTGAAAGCTGTAAATTAATGTTTTGGTAACTGAAGTGATATGTATATTTCTAAAATTTCTTATTAATTTTGTAGGAATTTTAATATAAATTTAATCATGAAAAAAATTATTTTTTGCGTCATAGCTATGACGACTTTAGCATTTGGACAAGCTAGTGCCCAAACTGCCCAACAACATTTAAATTCTGCAATTCAATCAGAAGGAAACATTAGAAACGGTGTTCTTGCTACTAAAAATGCTGTCAATCAATTAACAAAAGAAATTGTGGTAATTGGTAATCCAAATGGAGTATTATTTAACAATAAAATGTTTGAACAAGTAAATACAGTACAAAACAATGTTGATGATACTGATTATTTTGTAAATGAAGCCAAGAATGTATCGGTTATTCCGTTTACAACACAGGCTATTAACACTTTGACTGCTGATTTAATTAATTTGAATGATGAATTGATTGGGCTTGCTTACCAAATCGATGAATTGTTAAACAACAACAATTACAATGCTGCATTAAACCTTTTGCCACAAGTAACTAACGTTTTAAATGCTCAAGATAATAAAGCGGTCGAAGTTATCAATGCTATTCAGTCTTTGAAACAAACAATTAAATTGTACAATGTTTGTATTCAGACAGTAGATTATCAAGGAAATCCAGTTAATGGAAGTGATTTACATGGATTTTGGGCTCAAAACTTAGCAACAGGGGAATATATTTATCCAACAAACCAAGATGGTAATTGTTTCGAAAATCTTCCTGCGGGAACGTATAGATTCGATTCATATAATGGTTATTGGAGCGGAACTTCTTCTACAGATGTTACATTGTCTGAAAATCTAGAAAATTCTAATGGTATTATTGTAGTTAATCTAGTTTACTGGTCAGAATAAAACAAAGCAAAAGCCATTCTTTTCAATTGAATTGAATGGCTTTTATGTTTGGTATTAAGGTTTTATTGTGTTTTTACAACAATTGGTAATGAATATTGTGTTCTAACTGGTTTTCCTTTAATAAATCCAGGCTCCCATTTAGTTTTAATTGATTTAAGAACTCTGATTGCTTCTTTGTCTAAACCATAACCTGGACTTCTTGGAACAGTTATGTTAGATAAGCTTCCGTCTTTTTCTACAACGAAGAATACAATAACTTTTAAAGTTCTTTCTTCTTCCAATTCAGGTACTGCAAATCTGTTTCCTACTAATTTTAAAAACTCATTAATTCCACCCGGAAAATTAGGGTTTTTTTCTACCATTGAAGTGTTGACAATTTCGTTGCCATTATCTTCAGGTAGATCAGAAGGAGTTGTGTTTGTAGGTAATACTGTTGTCACAGTTCCAGATGTATTACCATTAGTATTTGTGTTTTCTGTATTTGGTTTTCCTACATCTTCTGGTTTGGTAAAATCTGTATTAGGAGCATCTTCTGCTTTTACTACTGTTGGATTTACCAGTGTTTTAGTGTTTATTGGCGGTTGTGCAGCAGTTTTTGGAGCACTTGGTAACTTAGGCTTTATTTCTTCGCGTAAATTAACGTTATGAAGTTCTAAAATAGGATCATCATTAAGATCAATTGGTTTTACAACTCGTTTTTCTCCAAAAGAACTTAGTAAAATAGGAAGAGTAACAAGTGTTGTTACAAATACTAAAGCAGTAAAAAATGCTTTTGTTGTTGTTGCACTATCTTCTTTTCTTAATTGATAAGCGCCATACTCTTTGTTTTTTCCTTCAAAAACGAGTTCTAGCCATTCGTCTTTGGTAATGTTTAGCTTAGACATAATTTTTTGGTTTTTATGGTTAATTAATAATTTTTCATTGATTTAATTAACTGTATGAAAAAACTGTGCCAAAAAAAATGTTTTTATATAATTATTGTTAATTTTTTAACTAAATAATTCTATTCTAAGCGATAACGATTCCATGTTTGATTACCAACTCTTTGTAAACCAACTCCTAAAGATCTTGTTTCTAAAAATTCTTCTTCTCCGTTTTGGTATTGAAGAACCAAATATAGATTAGGAAATTCATATTGAATTTTCCAATAACCATATTTTACTTCGTTAGATTCTCTGGGTAACGAAAGTCCTCCTCCTGTAACACTAGTAAAAGTTTCTTTTTTAGCCTCAAAACTTTTATCATCATAAAGGGTCAGGCAAAATTTAACATCGCTATACCAACCACCTCCAGAATAATCTCTGTCGCTTTCTACATTTTCATAAACCAATTTTTTATTTGATAACAAATTGGTCATTTCAAGAACTAAATTTTCCATATCGATTAGTTTGAATATTTTCGGTAGGCGCTAGCAAGTTTTTCATCATATTTATTAGATTTATATCCAGCACCATTATAGTAGTATGCAAATCGGTCCCAGTTTTTATCTTTTAATAGTGAAATTAGATTAGCGGAATGTACTTCTAAGAATCTTCCTAATGCAAGTAAATGTTCTCTTTCAGATATGTACATTTTATCAACGAACTCAGAAATAGAGCTATAACCAATATTTGTTGCATGATATCCCATTATTTGAAAACAACCCCAAGAAGCAGAAGCTAATGCTGCCTCTGGTCCAATATTACTTGGTATTATACTGATTGCTTTTTGAAGTCGGTCATGTTCACCTTCTCCACCTACATAAAAATTCTTTGTCCAGTTTTTATATAAAACATCTTGATTTCCGTTGACAAGCGAAGCAGGATTGACACCTCTTTTTTCAAGTTCTTTCCAAAAAATATGACCTTCAAAAAGTATTTTGGGCTTTCCGCTTAAAAGAAAGCCTTTGCCTGAACTTTCAACTTGGTTAACAGCTTTAATTGCTGCTAAATCTACGTTGTAAAGATTTGAAAAATCAATTAAATCTTGCTCAGATAAAAATTTGCTGTTGTAATTGGTCAGGTTGGGTTGAAGTTCATATAATTTTGACCATGTTTTAGGACCTACAACTCCATCGACTACTAAATTGTTTTTTAGTTGAAAATCTTTTACTGCTGCATCAACAACAAGTGTGAAAGAGTCTGATACATTTAGTTGAAAACCAATTTTATTCAATAATTCACAAAGAATTATAACTTCGGGGCATTTGACATTGTATTGTATTGTTCTCATTTTTATTGTTTTAAATTTTATAGCTTTTGTAATAAAATTTCAGGATACGATTTCGAGTTTGTATACTCTAAACCGGAAATTTTAATATCTGTAAATAAAAAATTCATAGTTTGATAAAAAACTTCATTTGTATTTCCTTTTTTATCACAAAATGATTCAATGCCTAATGAATAGTAAACATTGTTGTTCAATTTATATTTAGTAAGTTCAATTCCTGATCCACTGCCAATCATTTCTTTTCCCGAAACTATTTTGTCATTTTCTGCATCGTATTTTACCAACAGTCTGTCTTTTTCAATTATAATCCATTCATTAGACAGGAAGTTTGAAGAGCTACCGATAATTATGTCTAATGGATTTTTTTGTGGATCAGTATCGAAACTAAATTTCACCCATGAATTGACATTCCCATTATTTCCATTATTAAATTTTTGAGGACCTAAATTTTCTGTCAAGGTTTTTATTTCAACTTTGGCAATAATTTCACCTTTCTCATTCTTTTTCGGTTCTCTTAATTTAACTCCCAATTGAGTTGAATCTGTTTTAAGGTAATAATCCTGTCTTTCAAATAAATTACCGTCTTTAAAATACTCGTTATGTTTTGAAAACCATTTCTCTACGATGTTCATCTTGTCTGAAGACAAAACCCATCTTGTTTCGGTACTTACTAACATAGTTTTGCATATTAATTTATCAATGGTAACTTTTCGCAAATCATTCCAATTAAAAAATATGACTTATACTCAACAATATCTCTCGATAGCTCATAGTTTAATTTAATGGGGTTGTTATTTTCTACGTTTATTTCAATAGTTTTTGAAGTATAGAAATCACATTTTAAATCGATTGTATATTTTCCAACAGGTAAAATGGTTGAAATGACTCCTTCTTGATTAGTTTCAATTTCTCTTACAATATTATTACCTTCTTTTCCTTTAATTGAGATAGAACATTTATAAACTCCACTTTTACTCACAGAGTCATTTACTGTGAAAGTTGTGTTGGCACCAAAAATAGGAAAGGCAGCAATTATTGGAGTAAGTAATGTTGTATTGATGTGTAATGTTGTGCCTATAGGTCTTGCTTCAATGGGTTTAGTTTCAACTGGTTTAACATCAATAGGTTTAATGATATTGATTTTTGGAGAGTTTAGAACCCTCATGTTTGCAGTATTTATATTAGCAGTGCTTTTAATTTCGGAATTAATTATTGGTGTTACTTCTCTAGTTTCTGTTTTTTGGATTTCTAAGCTTGTGTTTTCAGATTTTCTGGATAAATATTGCAATTGATTTGATCGAATTGTCTCTTTATTTGTTACAACTTTTAGGAAGCTTGTATTGTTTAGTTTGTTTACAAACATTTGATTTTTTAAAACTAATGGCCCAAAGTGAATCATGTTGTTAATCGCATTGATTTGACTTTCAATGATATTGGTTTCTAAATCTACTTTTAGATTTTTCATCAAAATCATGATTTTTGGGAATGCTGGTAGCTGAAAATCATTAGAAATAGTTTGCCCATCAGAAATTTTCTTTTCGTTTGTATGTGAGAAAAATTTTTGATTGAATATTTCTTTGTTGAACCAACTTCTTTTTAAATGAACAAATGAATAATCAAGCTCTATGCCTTTGATATATTTTTCATCATATTCTAGGGATAAAATTTCTTCAGGAATACCAACAGAAGATTGTTTTGCTTTTAGATACAGTTCGTCTAATTCTTTTTTGTCAATTTTTAAATTGTTCCAGCCTGATTCATTTACCATGAAATCATAAGGACTAAAGTCTATATTATGATATGAAGCAAGTGTTTCTACTCCTGTTTTTTTAGTGATATCAAAAATTGATTTTGTTGATTCTAACAGACTTAAATATTTTTCTAATTCGGTATTATTATTAATCTCATTGATTGCTTTTTCAACTAAATTTTTAAAACCTTTTACCTCTAATTCAGCATAAGCCAATTTGGCTTTTGATTTTAAGACCAAAAGTTTTTCTTCCCAAGCTGTTTTTTCAGAGTCTGTTGATAAGGAACCAAATTCTGATAGATGTTCTTGAACGGTATCAAGACTTTTTTCATATAACTCAAGATATTTTAAATAAGCTTTATACTCTTTAGTTGCTTTTTGTTTTGTATCAAATAAAACAGATGAATCCTTTAATTCTAACTTAAGGAATTGATCCTGAAGTCCTATTGGTTGTATATTTTCAAGAATGTTTTTATAAACTTCTGATAAGATATTTTGAGGATTTACACTCCAGTTTGATGATGAGGTAGGAATAGAGTTAAGTTCGTTAGAAACCTGCTCTTTCTTTAGTAAAGATTCACCTATAACGTTTTTGTCTGTAATTTGACTTTGTGGTCTTAGTAATTCTAATTCTTCCTTAGAATACATAGTTAAAGATGGACATATTAATGGTAAATCATTTTCATTAGAATTAAGAGACAAATACGTGTCTTTTAGTTTTTGATATAGTGAGATATAGTATTTCATTTTTTTAGTTTTAGTTTGTTTAAAAAGCCAAACACCGTGAGGTGTTTGGCTTAAAAATGAATTAGTTAACTTCTACCCATTCATCATCTTTAATTGATGGTAGTGGGTTAGGTGACAGGTCTAAAATGTTACATTTTCTACCTATTAATAATATACCACCTGAAGATAATCCTTGTTGCTCTCTTTTTCCTGTACTGTTTACGCGAGTGTCTTCATAACCATATGTACCTCCAAACATAAAAGGACCTATAGCTAAATGAGCTCCAGCTTTTACTTCATCTTCTGCTCTTTTGTAAGAATCAGAGCCTTTTTTGAAACCAATTTTTAAATCAGAAATAAAATATAATTCTGTCGTAACAGCAGGTAATAATCCTTTACCATTACCGTCACTGATCATTTGGTTGTTTAGAATTTCAGCACCATTTTTTGAGTATTTCCAATAACGTGATTTAAGGAATGTACTACCAAACCAAGGGCTTGATACATAACATTTTCCTATTTTAAATGACATTTCGAATTGGTTAAAGTCATAAGATGAATCTATTCTTTTGTGTTTTCCTGTTCCGCCAACATTAACCATACCAGCAAAACTTGCAGCAGCACTCCAGCTGTGTGCCGTACTTTTGTAGTTTGATTCATATTCACTTTTACTAAATTTATACTCCAACCATTTTGTTGAATTGGCTAAAGTACTTGCTGGGACAGGTTGAGAGAAGTAATAGGTATTCATACCTCCTAAACCAGTTCTTTTTGCTGCTAAAAGTTCAGATTCATAACGCTTTTTGATAGTGATAAAGTTGCTACTTTCAGTTTCATCAATATAGTTTAACGCTTTTTCAATTTTTCCTTTGTATCCAATTCCTTCCCATCTTTTCAATGCATCATCTCTTCTTTTGATATAATTACGGCCATTGATTGCCATTTCGGTCATTGCTTCACTATCTCCGTCAGATACTCTTTTTTGAAGATCTGTTAATTTGTCTTCTGCTTCATAATACAAAGCTTCATACTCTAAATATTTAACATACTGTGGTGAAGGAAAAGATTGATAGATGAATTTTGGGTTATCTTCTGGATGTTCAACAACAGATTCATCAAAATCAGGATTTGCTAGTTTTTTAATTGTAACAATTTGTTTTCTTAAAGTCTCTAATTTCTTTTCAACTTTAGGGTCAATTTTTGAATTTTTGACTACACAATAATCCAAAACATCACTATAAACATTTGATTTTGTATGATCAGGATGGGGGTTAAAAATGGTGAATTTTCTAGCTCCAGATGCTGGATCAATTTCTGGAATCATACTAGGAATTTGATCTGCTATTCTAGCAAATTCTTCTGCATAAGCAAATTTGCTGTATTTTTTTGAGCTTCTAGCATCTGCATATTCCTCATCTGACATGTTTTCTAATTTTGGAGTAGCTCCAAAAAATCCTTTTAAAGCATAATCAAAAGCTTCGGGATCCATGACTACAGGAACTGGCTCCCAAGCAATAAAGTTGTTAGGGCCTAACATTTTGGCGTCACCGCCATTAGTCATTTTTTTAAAAACATCGCCTAATAGATAATTTAAAAAATCTTTTTCATCAGGCATTGGTGTAAAATCTGGCATAATATTAAATTTTTAGTTTGTTCCTACTCTTTTTAAGGCTTTTCGGAATTCGCCTTATAATTATTTTGCACTTTCTGATATTATTTTTTCTATCTCATTTTTATAGCCTATGGCTGACCACAGCTTAAGTGCATTTTCAACTTTTTTAATATGAGATGAACCAGAAAAGTTCATTTCGGTCATTGCGTCAATCTCTCCATTTTCAACTTTCTCTTTTAAAGTATTTAGTTTATCAGATAGATTTAAATAATTATCCCTACATTCTAAATATTTAGCGAATTTGGTTGATGGATAGGTGTTTGAAACTCCATTTTTATCTTTTTTAACTTGACCAAGTTTTTCTTTTAGATATTGAAGTCTGTTAGTATCTGTGACATCGTTGAAGATTTCTTCAATTGTCTTATCAGTTTCCATTTTGATTTAATTAAGGATATTCTGTCCTTGCTTTGTTTACTAAGTCTACTAAATCAGAACCCCCACTTGCACCATTGTTTGATGCTGTTTGCCAACTTTGAACTGCTACTACATAAGGTGTTGATCCCCAATATCCCCAGAATGGGCCACCACTTTGTCCAGGCCATATATCACCTTGATGATACATTGCTTGATGTGCATCTGTTGTTAAAGCATCACCATCTAATGCGATACTGTTTTGGTAAGTAGGTCTTTGTGCACCCGTTTTATCCATAGGATATCCTGCATGAGTCCAAGAAGCTAAACCATCCCAAGAAT
>CBFHBH010000077.1:0-8417 GCA_965653735.1 uncultured Flavobacterium sp.
AATAAAAAAGAAGTCCTTAAAGTATTATAAAAAGACCAGTGAATGTACTTTGTTTCATGATTAGAATGTTTTTACTAAGATATACATTCTTTATGTAATAAAAAATCCCGAACGAATCGGGATTATGTTTATTCAAAGGATTGCATCATTACTAATTTAGAATAAGTTCCGTTTTTAGCTAAAAGTTCATCGTGAGTTCCTTGCTCTACAATTTCACCTTTTTGCATCACTACAATCTTGTCTGCTTTTTGGATTGTAGATAAACGGTGTGCAATTACAATTGATGTTCTATTTTGCATCATATTCTCAAGAGCAACTTGAACAAATTTTTCGCTTTCTGTGTCTAATGCTGAGGTTGCTTCGTCCAAAATCATAATTGGAGGATTTTTTAGAACTGCACGAGCAATAGATAAACGTTGTTTTTGTCCTCCCGAAAGTTTTCCTCCAGCGTCACCAATATTGGTTTCAATACCGTTTGGTAAATCTTTTACAAACTCATAGGCATTAGCAACTTTAAGTGCTTCGATTATTTCCTCGTCAGTAGCATTTGGTTTACCAATAAGTAAGTTGTTTTTTATTGAATCGTTAAATAAAATTGAATCTTGCGTCACTAATCCCATTAAAGATCGAAGAGAGTGTATTTCAATATCTTTGATGTCAATACCGTCAATAGTAATTTTTCCATCATTTACGTCATAAAAACGAGTCAATAAATTAGCGATAGTACTTTTCCCACTTCCTGATTGTCCAACTAAAGCAACAGTTTTTCCTTTTGGAACATCCAAAGAAAAATTCTTCAATACATTTTCTTCTGCGTAAGCAAAATTGATATTTTCAATTGTTATTTTTTCATCAAATGATTTTTTTATAACAGCATCTGGTTTATCAGTAATAGTGTTTTCTTGTTCTAATAAAACGAAAACTCTCTCTGCTGCCGCTAAACCACTTTTTACTTGATAAGAAGCTTTTGAAATAGCTTTAGCAGGAGTAAGGATAGTATAAGCAAGAGCTATATAGGTAATAAACGCAGTACTTGCTAAGCTTTTCTCTACTAAAACAAGATGTCCTCCGTACCAAAGTAATGTCCCAATAGTCATAATTCCCAAGAACTCACTCATTGGCGAAGCCAAATTGTTTTTGTTTGAAATACTATTAGATAATTTTAATAGTCTATTGATAGAATCATTAAATTTTTGAATAAAAATATTTTCGGCATTAAACCCTTTAACCACTTTTAACCCAGTTAAAGTTTCATCTAAAGTCGAAATGAAAACTCCTGATTCCTGTTGTGCGCGTTGAGATTTTGATTTTAAACTTTTACCAATTCTAGAGATGATAAATCCTGAGATTGGAATGAATAAAAATACAAACATTGTTAATTTTACGCTTATGAACAGCATGGCAACAATTGAAAAGACGATGGTGAGTGGTTCACGAACAACTAACTCTAAAATTTGAAAAAAAGAGTTTTGTACCTCACCTACATCTCCAAGCATACGTGCCATAACATCTCCTTTGCGCTGATCCGAATAATACGATACTGGTAGATGAATTATTTTATGATACAGTTTTTGCCTTAAATCACGTAATACTCCATTTCGTAACGCAGTAACGTGTCTTGAAGCTAAGTAATTAAAAAAGTTTTTCAGCAATGCTGTCATTATTACGATTCCAATTACTAGTAATAAAGCATTTTGTTTACCATGTTCGTTAGAAACACTTGTGATGGTGTAGTTTAAATAATCTACTCCATAGTCTTTTATACTTGAAATTCCAGTATAAACTGGTTTGGTTAATACCTTTTCGCCTTTGTCAAAAATAACATCAAGCGTAGGCATTAGGGACACCATTAATAATGTGCTAAATAAAGCATATGACACATTAAAAATAATGTTTAGAGTAACATTCCTTTTGTAATGTAGTGTAAAAGGAATTATTTTTTTAAGGTTATTATCCATTAATTAATATTAAGTTCTTTTATAATGTTTGTAATTTTATTATCTAAAAGAAGTTCAGCTTCAGAAATATCATCAAGACTTTCAATAGCACAATTTACACTAAAATAAAATTTGATCTTAGGTTCAGTGCCGCTTGGACGTGCACAAATTTTGCTTCCGTCTTCTAAATAATAAATTAATACGTTCGATTTAGGTATTTGGATTTCAAATTCTTCATTGTTCATGAAATCTTTACCTTTTGAACTTTGATAGTCTTCTACACAAACAACTCGTTGACCATTTATTTGAGAAAGTGGATTTTCACGTAAATCAATCATCATTTGTTTGATTTCGTTTGCTCCTTCAATTCCTTTTTTAGTGATTGAAATTAGATGTTCTTTATAGAATCCAAAATCAACATACATTTGAAGTAGTTCTTGATACAACGAACTTCCTTTTTCTTTAGCCTGTGCGGCAATTTCGCAAACTAATAAAATAGCACCAACACCATCTTTATCACGTACAGCGTCACCAACCATAAAACCAAAGCTTTCTTCTCCACCACCAATAAATTTTTGATTAGGGAAGTCTTTGATGAATTTGGCAATCCATTTAAAGCCAGTTAATCCAACTTTGCATTCAACACCATAAGCTTCAGCTAAATCAAGCATCATGGGAGTAGATACAATTGTGGATCCGATGAATTCTTTCCCGGTTAGTTTTCCTTGCTTTTTCCATTGCTCTAAAAGAAATGCAGTCATAACTACCATAGTTTGATTTCCGTTTAACAGAATCATTTCACCTTTGGTATTTCTAACAGCGACACCCAATCGGTCTGAATCCGGATCTGTACCTACAACGATGTCTGCATTAACTTTATCAGCTAATTCCATTGCCATGGCTAAAGCTTCTGGTTCTTCTGGATTTGGAGATTTTACTGTTGGGAAATTTCCGTTAGGAACTTCTTGTTCTTTGACAATGTTTACATCAGTATATCCTGCTTTTGCTAAAACTCCCGGAATTGCTTTTATAGAAGTTCCATGAAGTGGAGTATAAACTATTTTTAAATTTTCTCTTGCGGTTTTTGAAGTATCAAAACTTGCATTAGCAACAGTAGAATCTCTAAAAGCTTCATCAACGGCAACATCGATGTATTCGATTAGGTTTTCGTTTGCATTGAAATTTATATCAGTGTACTCTAAATTTTCAATAACCTTGATTACTTCACCGTCCTGTGGTGGTACAATTTGACCTCCATCTTGCCAGTACACTTTGTATCCATTGTATTCAGGTGGATTGTGAGATGCAGTAAGAACAATTCCAACATGACAATTTAAATGCTTAACCGCAAATGAAAGTTCTGGAGTTGGACGCATATCTGAAAATAGATACACTTTAATTCCATTAGCTGAAAATACATCGGCAACAACTTTAGCTAGTGTGTTACTGTTGTTTCTACAATCGTAAGCAATTGCTGCTTTAAGTTCTTCTCCAGGAAAACATTTTTTTAAATAATCTGATAATCCTTGAGTGTTTTTACCTAATGTGTATTTGTTAATGCGGTTTGTGCCAACTCCCATAACACCACGCATTCCTCCAGTTCCAAATTCTAAATTTTTATAAAAACTGTCCTCTAATTCCTTTGGTGAAGAAGTCATCATATCTTTGATCGCTTCTTGAGTTTCATTATCGAATGTTGGGGTTAGCCAAACGTTTACTTTGTCTAAAATTGCCTTTTCTATATGCATTTTCTTAATTTTAGAATTAATATTTTATCGACCTAAAGATTAATTTCTTTAGAAATTTTGTATCGCTCTTCGTTGCTTTTTGTGCGAAGTATAATTTCTCCCAGAAAACCTGCTAAAAATAGTTGAGTACCAATAATCATCGCTGTAAGTGCAATGTAAAATAAAGGATTGCTTGTTACTAATATTGTTTCGTAACCTGTATACAGTTTAAGTAATTTTAATCCAATTATCAGAAATGTTGAAATAAACCCAATGATAAACATTAAAACTCCAGCAGCGCCAAATAAATGCATTGGTCTTTTTCCGTATTTAGATAAAAACCAAATTGTAATTAAATCAAGGAAGCCGTTTATGAAACGATTAATCCCAAATTTTGATTCTCCGTATTTTCTGGCTTGATGTATAACGACTTTTTCGCCAATATTCCCGAATCCAGCATTTTTTGCTAAAACTGGTATATAACGGTGCATTTCACCAGAAACTTCAATATTTTTTATGACAATACTTTTGTAGGCTTTTAATCCACAATTAAAGTCATTGAGCTGAACATCAGACGTTTTTCGGGCTGCCCAGTTAAATAATTTTGAAGGTAAATTTTTTGCTACTACAGAATCATATCTTTTTTTCTTCCATCCAGAAACTAAATCATAATTCTGTTTAGTAATCATATTGTATAATTCAGGAATTTCATCTGGACTGTCTTGTAAATCAGCGTCCATTGTAATGACTACGTCTCCTTGAGCTTTTGCAAATCCAGCATGTAAGGCTTGAGATTTTCCAAAGTTTGTTAAAAATTTAATTCCTTTTATGTTTGAATTTTCTGCTGATAAATTCTGGATTGTTTCCCAAGAAGCATCAGTACTTCCATCATCAATAAAAATAACTTCATAGCTGAAATTGTTTTCAGTCATGACTTTTGTAATCCATGATGTTAATTCAGGTAACGACTCTTGTTCGTTTAGTAAAGGAATTATAATTGAAATATTCACTATTGTTGATATGAAGGTTTAGATTTAAAAATAGCAGCCAAAATTAATCCAAAAATTGCACTAAATAAAATACTAAAAACAGAGCCTTGTAATAATTTTGAAATTGAAAATTGATCAGTGTTTTGCATTTCTTTTACAGCGTCATTAATTGCTGATGATGGAGCACCAAATTTTTGCATCATACTTACTGCTGATTTTATAGATAATTCTTTAATAGTGTCTTTAACTCCTGGGTCAACGAAATTAAATAATACGATGTTAAAAGCAACTGAAATTAAAATACCAATTACGGCTGATATAAAATAGGTTGTAAAGGCATCCTTAAATGGGTATATATTATTTAATTCTTTTTTAGTTTTTGTCAATAAAACTAATCCTATTATTATGTATATAGTAATACTTGCCAAACCAATCCACATTGATGTAAATAATTCTATGTTTGTGACATAAATTATTGTTGTGATTAAAATTGAGATAACCCCAGTTATTATTCCATAATTAATTCCGTTTTTCTTAATAATTTCGTTCATGTTTTTTTAGTTTAGTTTACAAATATATGAATAATTAAAGTTTCAGGATTAGTGTGTTAAAATCAAAAAATGTTACGGAAATATTTGGATTTTAAAAAATAGTTGTACATTTGCACCCTAAAATAAAATTAGTAAAAATAAAAGTTACTGTAAGTTAATACCTTTTTATTAGTAAAAAAGCATCAAAACCAAAGGTAACAAATCATAAAAAGATTTATCATGAAAAAAGGAATTCACCCAGAAAATTACAGATTAGTTGCTTTCAAAGACATGTCAAACGAAGACGTTTTCATCACAAAATCTACTGTTGAAACTAAAGAAACAATCATTCACGAAGGTGTAGAGTATCCAGTATACAAAATGGAGATCTCTAGAACGTCTCACCCTTTTTATACAGGTAAATCTAAACTTATCGATACTGCAGGACGTATTGATAAATTCAAAAACAAATACGCTAAATTCAGCAAATAATAACTGTTTTTATCTTGATATAAAAGCCTTTCCAATTGGAAAGGCTTTTTTTATTTAGGTTTTGTGGTTTTACTATTAAACTTTGTAACTTTGAGACATTATAAATCTGAACTGTAAAAAATGAATTATATACTTTTTGATGGTACCGTTCGCGATGCCCTTCTTCCATTTACTTTTACAAGGCCTGTTGCAGATATTCGTGTAGGGATTTTAACCATTCGTGAAAAATGGGAAAAATGTTTAGGATACACTACTACCACTGTAACCGAGGAATATCTTTCTGAGAAATATCCAATGGTTGAAATGGAGGAAAATGTTATGATTAATGCTTCTTTTTTACCAAATGATGTTTTAGTCGAAATGGTTAGATCATTGGAAGAAAACCAAGCCATTTTTTATAAAGAAGAAGTTATTGCATTTTTTAGTAAAGAAAATCAGGAAGTCGATTTTGATACTTTCGAAATTATAGAATACACAGACGAATGTCTTAGAATAGAACATACTTGGGATATTTTTTCAAAAAATGATGCTGCTTTACGTGAAGATTTTGAATTAATTACCGAAGGAAGGCATTCACAACCTATTCCAAAATCAGTAAATGTGTTATCTCCTGAAAATATATTCATTGAGGAAGGTGCAAAACTTGAATTTGTGACCCTAAATGCTTCGACGGGACCAATCTACATAGGTAAAAATGCCGAAATTATGGAAGGCTCTGTAATTCGTGGGCCTTTTGCGCTTTGTGATAATGGAAGGGTTAAATTAGCTACTAAGGTTTATGGAGCTACTACTGTGGGGCCACATTCGGTTATTGGCGGAGAAGTTAATAATTCTGTCTTGTTTGGCTATTCTAATAAAGGACATGATGGTTTCTTAGGAAATTCGGTTCTTGGAGAATGGTGTAATATTGGTGCCGATAGTAACAATTCTAATCTGAAAAATAACTACGAAGAAGTTAAGCTTTGGAGTTATGAAACCGAAGGTTTTGCAAAGACTGGTCTTCAGTTTTGCGGATTAATGATGGGAGATCATAGTAAATGTGGAATCAATACAATGTTCAATACAGGAACTGTAGTTGGAGTTTCGGCGAATATTTTTGGGTCTGGTTTTCCACGTAATTTTGTGCCAAGTTATTCTTGGGGAGGTGCCTCTGGGTTTACTACATATTTGACTTCAAAAGCATTTCAAACAGCTAAAATTGTAATGGCACGCAGACAGGTTGAATTTACTGATGAAGATGCCAGAATTTTAGAACACGTTTTTGAAGAAACAAAAAAATATAGAAAAGAGTAATCTAAATTTTATGGAAATTATAACACCACGATTGCGAGAGTAGTCGTGGTTTTTTATGTAAATTTATTCCTTAAAATTTTTAGAAATGTATAGAATAGAAAACGATTTGCTTGGGGATTTGCAAGTTCCTGAAAATGCATATTACGGAGTTCAAACGCAACGTGCAATTGAAAATTTTCACATATCTGGAGTTAAATTATATCAGTTTCCTGAATTTATAAAAGGTCTGGCCTATGTTAAATGGGCGGCAGCTGAAACCAATTTTGAACTTGGCTTATTAGACGAAAAAATAAAAAACGCTATCGTTCAAGCTTCAAAAGAAGTGATTGAAGGTAAATTTGACCAAGAATTTCCGGTTGATATGATTCAAGGAGGAGCAGGAACTTCTACTAATATGAATATCAATGAAGTATTGGCAAACCGAGCTTTGGAAATCATGGGATATAAAAAAGGGCAGTATCAATATTGCTCACCTAATGATCATGTAAATTTATCGCAATCTACAAATGATGCTTATCCAACGGCAATAAAAGTAGGAGCAATTCATTCGAATGTTAATATGATTGCTCATTTAAAATTGTTAATCCAATCTTTCAGAAAGAAAGGTGAAGAATTCAAACATGTACTGAAAATGGGACGTACTCAGTTGCAAGATGCTGTACCAATGACTCTGGGGCAAGAATTTGAAGCTTTTGCAGCGACTTTGGAAGAAGAAATCGAACGATTGACACAAAACTCAAACTTGTTTCTTGAGACAAATATGGGAGCAACAGCTATTGGTACTGGTTTGAATGCTGCGCCAGGATATGCCAAGCTTTGTGCTGAAAATTTAGCGAAAGTTACTGGACTTCCTATAGTTTCTGCACCAAATTTGATTGAAGCAACACCTGATACGGGATCATATGTTATTTATTCTTCTGCTTTAAAGCGCATGGCAATTAAAATGTCAAAGATTTGTAATGATTTGCGTTTGTTGTCTTCAGGGCCAAGATGTGGATTAAACGAGATTAATCTTCCTCCAATGCAACCAGGTTCTTCTATTATGCCTGGGAAAGTAAATCCTGTTATTCCTGAGGTGATGAATCAAGTGTGTTATAGAGTCATAGGAAATGATTTAACTGTTACTATGGCAGCTGAAGCTGGTCAGTTGCAATTAAACGTGATGGAACCAGTTCTTATTTATGCGATTTTAGAATCGATGCAGTTAATGAGTAATGCTATGGACACGTTGAGAGAAAAATGCATTGATGGTATAACGGCAAATGAAGAACATTGTAGAAATATGGTGTTGCATAGTATAGGAATAGTTACGGCTCTAAATCCTCATATTGGATACAAAAACAGTACTAAAATTGCTAAAGAAGCATTAGAAACTGGGAAAAGTGTTTATAATTTGGTTTTAGAGCATAACATATTGTCTAAAGAGCAGTTAGATGAGATTCTGAATCC
>CBFHBH010000078.1:0-8395 GCA_965653735.1 uncultured Flavobacterium sp.
CTTTTCATTTTTAGGAATTATCCTCGTAATATCCTCTTCAAATTTAATTTTTGAAGCTAAAAAACCAAAAATAAACAAAACCGAAGTAGCAATTGACACTGCCAACCATTTGTTTTGCTCTACAAACTGATGAATTTTGATAAAAAAACGATGCATTTACTCTTTTGATTTTTTGGAAAGCGAAAGTACTAAATAACTTCCAACCCCAAAAATAAATGCCATAACAGTTGCTAAAATAAAACTTCCAATAAGGTATTGAACAATGTTGGTTTTGATATGATTAAACGTAATAGCATGACCGAAGGTGAATTTTGCTTTATCTTCTACAAAAAGTCCACCTACCTTTAAGGAACCATAAATTATAAATGGAATCATTGGAGGAATACTTATGTTTGAAAAAGTAAAAGCCAATGCTTTATTCCAGCGCAAAAGAACCGCAACGGAAATTACAATTGCAGTTTGAAATCCCCAAAAAGGAGCAATACCACAAAAAACTCCTAAGGCTATAGAAAGTGCTTTCTTTAAATTAGAATCTGAACTTACAAGTACATCATCTTTTAAAAAATCCTTAAAACTTTTTTTTTTGAAACTTCTAAAGAAGTCTCTTGGTTTAATGTATAAAAATAACAAAAGAACCAAAACAGTATTTAAAATACTGATTCGGGTAAAATCACGAAATGGTCTAAAGTGCGAAACTCTTTCTGAAGGATCATACAAAACTTTGATGGGAACATTTTTTACAGAAACACCATTCCAAGCTGTACGTACAATAATCTCAATCTCGAATTCAAATTTTTTTGTAAAAAACTTGTTAGGAATAGCATGTAAAGGATAAAGTCGGTATCCAGATTGGGTATCATTTAACTCAATACCTGTTTCGAACCAAAACCAAAAGTTTGAGAATTTATTACCAAAACTACTTTTTTTAGGAACACTTTCGTGAGCCATATTTCGACTTCCGATTAGTAAAACATCCTTGCCTTCTTCCTCAAGAGCATCAAGAAAAATAGAAATATCATCTGGAAAATGCTGACCATCAGAATCTATAGTAATAGCATAATCAAACCCCAATGATTTTGCTTTTCTAAAACCTTTCTTTAAAGCATTGCCCTTACCTTGGTTTTTAGCAACAGTAATTAAGGTTATTGTTTTATAATCATCTAGAATTTGAGGAGTAGTATCTGTAGAACCGTCGTTTACAACAATTACATTGCTAGTTAGTTTTAAAACTCCGTCTAAAACTCGCTGTAATGTTTTGTGATTATTGTAGGTAGGGATAATAACACAAACATTCATTTTCATCATTCTTTCTGAAACAGATAATGCAGAACTCATGTGTTATTTTATTTTTTGCTTTTCGACTTCGGTAAAAACTTTAGATTGATTGATATAGATTTCGATGTATTCTTTTAATTCCTTTGATTGTTTATCAAACAAACTCAGAATCATCTTTTTATCTTCATCAATATTAGCTTTATATTTTAAAAACTTAGGTGTGTTTTCTTGAATGCTTAATCTAATTAGTCTTATTTCAGCGTTACTTGGTTCTTGCTTTACGCAATTTTCGATAGTAGTAACTCCTTCAATAAACAATTCTTTTTTATCTTTTTTATCAGGAGCATATTTAGATTTCAAAGCCAATGCTGCTCCTTTATAAGCAATCATTGTTTTATTTTCTTTATTATACTTAGCAAGCAAATTATAGAATTTCTCGGCATTTTGTTTGCTCTTTGAAGCCGCATAATATTGTTCTCTAACATCGGTAGGATTTTGGATGAAAGAAAGAAAAATAAACAATATTATTACTAAAGACTTCACTTTATGCTTTTGTATAAGTATTCGTTAGTTTAAGAGCAACAGTATCTTCAAACTTTGTAGTGTTTTTCACTTTAACTTCTGATGATAAATCACCTGAAATTTCAAGTTCTAAATCCAATTTTGGATTATTATCAGGGTTGATGAGCGCCATGAATTTTACATTCGAAGAGCTTTTCATAAACAAAGAACTACCCAGAATTTCCTGAGTAAGTTCTTTGATAATTTGCATCATACAAACACCTGGTGTTACAGGATTTCCTGGAAAATGCCCTTTAAAAATGTCATGCTCTCTATTAAGTAAAACAACTGCGTTGTATTTACCTTCAGCAACATTTTCTAATTTCTCGACAGTATAAAAATCTTTTAGTAACATTTTCTATTTGTATTATTAATTTTTAAATGAATATAACAATCCAATTTGAAAAACCATATTCGGTTTAGTATCAGGACTAGACTTGAAGTCATCATAAGCATTTAGGAATCCTTTTTTCGCTCTAGCCTCAAAAGATAATCCTTTCCAAATATTTATTCCAACCCCACCTGTGAAGCCGAAATCGATATCATCTCCTTTACCAGCTGATCTTTTTCCTGCTACATTTTCTGGAGAGACTTCAATCTTGCTTCCAACAATAAATTCTGCATATGGTCCAAGTGTAACAAAAAATTTTCCAAATTTTATTTTATTAATTGTACCAAAAGACAAATAATCCAAAGTGAGATTTACATCTGTAGGATATACGTATCCATAATCAAAATTAAAAACTGCTACAGTACCCTTACCTCCTTGTCTAGAATAACCAATCTCTGGCTGAAGAGAATAATGTTTGGCTAAACTTAACTCATTAACGAAGCTAATGAAAAAATCCGTTTTATAATCTAACTCTGAATTCTCAATTTTTGCAAAATTAAGACCTGTTCTTATTTCTGGCTTATAAATAGATTGTGCATTAATATGCATAATACCTAAAAACAAACCAAATAGTATGATAATACTTTTTTTCACCTTAAAAAAAATCTTATTAGAATGTATAAGTAATACCTGTTTGGAAAACAACATTTGTAGAATCCCAATCACCAGTATCATTAACAGGAATAATTCCTTTTTTAATTCTAGCTTCAATACCGAAATTTTTTGTGATATCAAATCCAGCTCCTAAAAAGAAAGCAAAATCGATAGCCGTTAAATCATCATTGTAATAATAATAATTATCATATTCATTATATGTTGTCCCTAACTTTTTACCAGCATCTTTAACTTTGATATCAACTGTAGGTCCTAAATGAATATTAAACTTATCAAACTTGAATTTATTAGCAACACCAATAGACAAATATGACACTTTAATCTCAGAATTATAGCGTCTATTATCTGTGTCAATGTACTCATATTTAGCTCCTTGTCTAGAATAATTTATCTCTGGCTGAAGTGTGTACACTTTTGACAAATTTAAAGCACCAAAAGCACCAACATAAAAATCAGTTCTTGTACTGTATTTTTCGTTTGGATTGTCAGTTTGAGTTAAGTGAGAAAAGTTAGCTCCTCCTCTAATTCCGGGTCTAAATTTAGACTGTGCATTAACTTGAGTAAATCCTAAAAAGCATAAAAATGCTGCAACAATTATCTTTTTCATTCGAAATTCTAGGTTAATTAGTGATTTGATTTAATTCAATTTTTAATTTTATATTCTTGTGATTAATTCTAATAACTTCGGCAAAAGTAGTGTTTTTTGATTCAAATTCGAAAACTACCTTTTCTTTATACTTTGATGTACTTATTAACTTGGTTAATTTATCATCAATCTTGCTTGCAAAAAAATAAATAAACCTTTTATCATTTTTTGACTTATACACATTAGATAATGAATTCTCATAAGCTTGATTAATTTGATGATTCACTTTAAGCAATAACCTAAAATCCTCTTCAAGTGTATTTAAAATTATTTTTCTGTCTAACTGTTCAATGATATAGTTTACTTTAAAATCCTTATCTGACAATTCAAAATCCATCAATTTATTTCCAAATTCTGTCGTAAAAACTACTCTATGTATTGAATCGGAAATCTTTTTGGCAACAAAAATTCCGCCAAGTTTATTACCATAAACCTCAATTTGAGCTTTATACACATAATCTATTTCTGGATTATCAAAATAAGGATTTTTAAACTCCTTTATAGAAGTTTGTTTTATAGTAGTATCCTGAACTTGATATGGCTTACATGATACCAATTGAAATAAAAGAGCACTAATTAGTAAAAGCCGAATCATCTATCTTAGCATTAACTTGCTTGTTTTTAAATACAATTTTCGTGTAATCTCCAGAAGGCTCTATAAGTTTAACCTGAGAAACGGTTGATTCATTTTCAGGAAAAAACAAATTTACTTCCTTAATATATTTTTTTATTGTCGAAGTTTTAGGAAATAGCTTCGCAATATTATAATCTTTAGTTTTATAATAAAATATCGTGAACTCGTTATCATCAAACATATTGCCGCTAACACTCCCTACTATAAGTTTGTTTATTTTTTCAAACATTTTACTTTTAGCATCAACAGTACTTTTGTTTCCTTGATCGTTTATATAGATTTTATTGTTTTTAAACACAATACTATATTGATATGGTTTTGTGTACTGCCAATTAAGCAAGTTTGGAGCTTTAAAAGCCATTTTTCCTGAAGTTTCAATATCCTTAGATAAAAAATCCATGTGTTTGTATTGCACAAAATCGGTTTTAAGGCTTTTGATGTTCTTTGTTTCTTTAGTTACTTCGTTTTTGAAAGCAGTAATTTCAGAATTAGTCATTTTCTGCTCTTGGGCAAAGCCAATTAAAACAAAAAATGAAAATATAGTTGTAAAAATTTTAATTTTCATAAGCTGAAATATTCAGTAATTTATCTACAGTTGTCATTTCATAATTCTCCGACTGCAAAAATAGCAATAACTGTTCCAATACATTCACAGTTTTTAAAGAAGTGTCATGCAGCAATATAATTCCACCAGGCTTAACTCTTTTTTTAATACGATCTAAAATCTGTGATTCATCATCAATAACCGTATCTAAAGATCTTATATTCCAACCAATTACATGATGTTTTGTTCTTGAAATAGCTTTAGCAACATTAGGATTTGTTACTCCAAAAGGCGGGCGAAAAAAAAGTGGTTTTTTAAAAATTTTATTTTTCAACAAAACATCTGTTTGCGTAATTTCTTGTTGCACTTGTGAAGTTGAAAAGAATCCAAAAGACTTTGAGTGTGAATATGTATGATTTCCTACTATATGGCCTTCATTAACAATTCGTTGTAAAATATCGGGATGTTTTTCTATTTGAGTTCCAATACAAAAAAAAGTTGCTTTAGCATTGTATTTAAACAACAAATCCAAAACCTTTTCGGTCATTTCATGTGGTCCATCATCAAAAGTAAGAGCAACCTTTAAATCCTTCTCTTTCGGATTATTTGAATAAGCATTTAGAAAATAATTCAAACGGATATCAAAAGAACCCCAAATTGTAAGTCCTGTAAAACCGAAAAAAAGCAAAAAATACCACCACCAATCTATCTTTATGACAATAAACAATGCCAGAAGACACAATGATAGAAGAATAATGTATTTATGCTTTGACATTTTTAAGCAGAATTAAACTATGGTCCTTGCCTTGGTATTGATTGTACAGTAAAACAGTCTTGTAAGCTTCTTTTTTCAAACCATTCATTTGAACGACACCAGGAATTTCTTGATTTTTCATGATATTAGCAGCTATCCACAATCCAAAACCAGAAGCTGTATTATATTCCCCACTTAAATGCTTATAAAACACTTGAGGCGTTTCATTAAACAAAGTTGTTGAAATTTGATAATAATTATTGTCTTCAACATCTCCATTGTTTCCTAAAACCACAGCATCAATATCAGAAACGGTCAAATTATTGGATTGCAAAAATTCATTCACAAAGGAGTTTACTTGCTCAGGTTGCAATACATTTCTCAAACTCAAATCTTCAATTTTGGCATAAGAAGTTTCATTTGCTGCATTTGCCAGAGCAAAGAAAGTAGCACCTTCACCAAACACAACTCCTTTAGACTTAGAGTTTATAACTGTGTAAGGTTTATCGTTTTCATCCTTTATAACTTGAGTTAATTTAAATAACTCTATTGTATGTTGTGCTGTTTCATCAATCCCTCCAACCAAAACATTATCAAGCTCTTCATTGTCTAACTGCATCTTAGCATCTAACAAAGCAGTTTCCATTGAAACAGCACCATTCACATAAGTGAAATTGTAATTTTTACATTGTAATCCAAGAGCAATTTGAGCACCTACAGTATTGTGAGTAGATTGAATAAAAGACGTTGGCGTTAAAAATTGCTCATCATTATCCAAAATAGCTTTTAGGAATTTTTCAGAATCTTCAACGCAACCCATACCTGTACCAGTAATGATAGCTCCTGGTTGTTCGATTCCTGCCTCTTCCAAAGCTTTAGTAGAAGCATAAATTCCCATTTTAACTCCTTTGGCCATACGACGTATCATCGCAGGAGGAATCATTTCTTTATAAGAGGGTTGTTGTGCATACAGCACATTTTCTGTTTCATTAACCGATACTTCACTCAAAAACTCCGAATCAAAAGTTTTTTGAGCCGATACGATTCCCATTCCGTTGATATAACAACCTTTCATCTCTTATTTTTTAAGCTATTTGTACAGCTAAAGCTGTGATATTAATTAGTTTTTTGAAAAAATCACTGTTGAACAATTCCCTCCAAATCCGAAAGAATTGGACAATACGTGATTGATTTCTTTATTTTTTAATGACGTTTGCGGAATTAAGTTGAACTCTTCCATAGGAGTCACAAAATTCAGATTAGGAAAAACCACATTGTTCTGCAAAGCCAAAACACTGTACACCGCTTCTATAGCAGCTGCAGCTGCTAATGTATGACCCGTAAAAGCTTTTGTAGAACTAAACTCTGGAGTATTATCACCAAAAATTCGGATCAAAGCACGACCTTCCGACAAATCATTGTTTGGAGTAGCCGTTCCGTGAGCATTTACATAATCGATGTGAGAGGGTTGAAGGCCAGCAATTTTTAAAGCTTTTTCCATCGCTAAAAAGGCTCCATCACCATTTTCCGAAGAAGCCGTTTGATGATACGCATCGTTAGCGTTTCCAAAACCTGAAACATACGCCAATACTTTTTTATTTGATTTCTGAACCAATTCATCTGATTCTAAAACCAAGAAAGCTGCTGCTTCTCCTAAATTTAATCCTTTACGATTATTATCGAATGGTGTATTATAAGTATCCGATAAAATCATCAAGGTTTTAAATCCGTTAATCGTGAATTTTGCCAAAGCATCGGTTCCACCAACAACTACTCTATCAAGTTTACCTTGCTGAATCATTCGAGCTCCCATCATGATAGCATTCGCAGCAGAAGAGCAAGCTGTACTTATCGTTGAAACAAAACCTTCCAGACCAATATATTCTGCAATTTTATGCGAAGAATCTCCCGCATCGTGACTACTGATGTATTTTTGACAAGCTTCATCTTCAAAATATTCGTAATAGAAACGCTCTGTCATGTCCATTCCACCAACACTGGTTGAAGAAATCAAACCTGATCGACAATCATTCATGTTGGAAATTCCAGCATCTTCAATTGCTTTTTTGGCAGCATAAGCACCCAACATTGCAGTTCTCGAATAATTATTGTCAGATGACAATCCAAGAAGTTGCTCTAATTGAGGATTGGTCAACTTAATTTCTCCCACTTTGATAACATCTTTGTGAACGGTATGGAAATTTTCAATTGAAGAAATCCCTTTTTGTTCTGTTATCAACGCGTTATAATTCTCTTCTACCGTTTTACCAATAGCAGAGATAATTCCCATTCCTGTTATCGCAACTTTCTTATTCATGAATTATTTTGTTCTGTTTGCAGTAATATAAGCAGCCATAGTATCGATTGACTGGAAAATGTTTTTTCCTTCTTTTGGATCTGTTAATTTGATACCATAATCTTTGTCTAACAATACGATTAATTCCAAAGCATCGATTGAATCTAATCCTAAACCATCACCAAAAAGTGCATCATTATCATTAATATCCTCAACTGCAATATCTTCTAAGTTTAAAACTTCAATGATTTTTGATTTTAATTCTTGTTTTAAAGCGTCCATAATGTATTTGTATATAATTGTTTTATTGATTCTATGTTATGTTCTTGGCTCAAGGTATTAGTTGGTTTTTTTTCAACTAAATATACTACAGCTCTATAATTCTCTTGATATAATTCTGTCCAACCACAAAGCACTTTTTCTGCTTTTTCTGATTCCAGAAGGTTATTGGCATAATGCAACATAAACTCTGCTGGGAAATCTTCAAAAACAAAAAAAGCATTCTCCGATTTTAAATTGTGTTTAATACTAATCTCACCAATACAAATATTAGGAAGTGTATACACAAAAACAGCTGGGCTCGGGAAATAACTCTCTTTGCTTGCTATCGATCCTTGGTATTTTACATCAGTATCCAAACTCGACGAGCGATTGGCAAAAACCAATGCAATATCATTTT
>CBFHBH010000079.1:0-8379 GCA_965653735.1 uncultured Flavobacterium sp.
TTTTTATACAGGAAATAATCACGGGACAAATGTTTTATCAACCATGGGTGCTAATGCTACTAATTTGGTGGGAACGGCACCTGATGCGTCATATTATTTGTTTATTACAGAAGATGTTGCTAGTGAAACTCCTTTAGAATTGTCAAATTGGGTAGAAGCTGCTGAAGAGGCGGATAGGTTAGGAGTAGATGTTATTAATTCTTCTTTAGGGTATTTTAGTTTTGATAATGCTGCTTATAGCTTCCCTTATGCTAAAATGGACGGACAAACATCTGTTGCTTCAAGAGCAGTTGATATAGCTTTTTCCAAAGGTATGATTTGTGTGATTTCTGCTGGAAACGAAGGTGGTACGGCTGAACCACACGTTGGTACACCTGCGGATGCTCTTCATGCAATTACTGTAGGTTCTGTAACATCAGCTGAGGTAAAATCAGGTTTTAGTTCTATTGGACCTACTGGTGGTACTTCGCCAAGAATGAAACCAGACTTAATGGCAATGGGTACTGCATCAGTTATCTCAAATACATCAGGAACCATTACTACAGCTAATGGGACTTCTTTCTCGTCTCCAATTTTAGCAGGAGCAATTACTTCTTTTTGGTCAGCTTTTCCTAACAAAAAGAATTCGGAGATTGTGCAATTAGTAAAAGCGTCGGCAGATAGATATGCTGCTTCAGTTGTTACTCCAAATAATAATTATGGTTATGGTATTCCAGATTTCCAATTAGCATTAAATAATGCTTTGTCTATAACTGATTTTGAAAAAGAAAAAATCGCTTTGTATCCTAATCCAGTTAATGATTCATTTGTAATTTCACTTCCTGAAAATTTACTTAATTCTCAGATTGAGTTATTTAATTCAATAGGCCAAAAAGTAAAATCTGAAAAAATTACACAACAAAAACAACCAGTATACGTTCAAAATTTAAATTCAGGAATGTATTTTTATACGCTTTCTAATGGACAAAATATGACTTCAGGAAAGCTAATCAAGCAATAATTAATGAATAAAATAACGCAACTTTTTAATATTAAATATCCAATCGTTCAAGGAGGAATGATTTGGAATAGTGGTTATAAGCTAGCAAGTGCTGTTAGTAATGCAGGAGGATTAGGTTTAATAGGAGCTGGATCAATGTATCCTGATGTTTTAAGAGAACATATCCAAAAATGTAAAAAGGCAACTGATAAACCGTTTGGAGTAAATGTGCCAATGTTGTATCCAAATATTGAAGAAATAATGGATATCATTGTTGAAGAGGGAGTGAAAATTGTCTTTACTTCTGCAGGAAATCCAAAAACATGGACTAGTTTTTTAAAAGAAAAAGGCATAACAGTAGTTCATGTAGTAAGTAGCTCTAAATTTGCTTTAAAAGCCCAAGAAGCTGGTGTAGATGCTATAGTTGCTGAAGGATTTGAAGCAGGTGGTCACAATGGAAGAGAAGAAACTACAACGTTGACACTTATTCCAATGGTGAAAGAAAAAATTTCTATTCCGCTAATTGCGGCAGGAGGTATTGCTACAGGAAGAGGAATGCTAGCAGCTATGATTTTAGGTGCTGATGGCGTTCAGGTTGGATCTCGTTTTGCAGCTTCTGTCGAAAGTTCTGCTCATGATGATTTTAAGAAAACTATTGTTGATGTAGAAGAAGGAGGAACGCAGCTTACTTTAAAAGAATTGGCCCCTGTTAGACTAATTAAAAATAAATTTTATAATGACGTCCAAGAATTATATGCTCAATGCCCATCTGTAGATGACTTAAAAAACTTACTTGGAAGAGCAAGAGCTAAAAGAGGTATGTTTGAAGGAGATCTAGTTGAAGGAGAACTTGAAATTGGACAAATTTCGGGCCTTATTAAAGATATAAAACCAGTAAGTGAAATCGTTCATGATATGGTTACCGAATTTGAAAATGCAAAAAATAATATTCCTCAGTTATAATATGAAAAAATCAATCATAATCGTTTTTTTATTTTCGATTTTATTTACAACAAAGACATTTAGTCAGAATTACAGATTTGAAATTTCTGAAGTGGCAATGTCTTTGAAACAAGATGGGAAATGGAGTCCTTTCACACCATTTAGAGAAGCAAAAATTGTGGCTACTTTAAATTCTAAAAAAAATTTAATAGCAGTTTATTCTGAACTGGTTCAATTCTACAGAATATATCAATATAATGATAAAGTGACTGTGAATGGAAAAGACATTGTCTCATTTGATTGTATCGATCAAGACGGAGAAAAATGTAAAATTGAAATACATACACGAAAATCGAACAATACCAATCAATTATATGTAAGGCATCAAGGAAGGATTTTAGTCTATAATATGAAATATACAAAATAGGATTTCCCCTCATAGTTGAGGGGATTTTTTATCTTTGCTTCAGGTACAATATTTGAGTCTTTTTTATTAACTAAGTACTTTAATTAAAAAATGAAAAAAACATTACTTGCTATAAACATTCTGCTGAGCTTTGTGGCTCTTGCACAACAGCAACAACCAACTCAGTCTGCTTCAAAACCTAAATTAGTTGTTGGGATTGTTGTAGATCAAATGAAAATGGAATATTTGTATCGCTTTTCTGATGATTTTACTGAAAATGGATTCAAACGTTTAATGAATAACGGATATACGTTCCATAATATGCATTACAATTATATGCCTACTTATACGGCTCCGGGTCATGCATCTGTATATACAGGTACTACTCCAGCAAGTCACGGAATTGTAGGTAATGAGTGGTTTCATAGAACACTAGGTAAAGAAGTGTATTGTACAGATGATGCTACTGTGCAAACATTAGGCAATGGAACTGAAAAAGAAGGTCAAATGTCGCCTAAAAACCTGCAAGCCACTACTATTACGGATGAACTTCGTTTGGCAACAAATTTCAAAGGCAAAGTTATTGGGATAAGTTTAAAAGATCGTGGGGCAATACTACCTGCAGGACATTTTGCAAATTTTGCTTTTTGGTATAGTAAAACAGGATCATTTATATCAAGTACTTTTTATGGGAAAGAATTACCATCTTGGGTGACAGCTTTTAATGCTGAGAAAAACTATGAGAGATACATAAACCAAGGATGGGGACTTTTAAAGCCAAAAGAAGTGTATAATGAAAGTCTTCCTGATGATAATCCTTATGAAGGTAAACTGTATAAAAAAGCGGCTTTCTTTCCATATAACATGAAAGAAATGATGGACGCTAATGATGCTGGTATTTTACGTTCAAGCCCTTACGGAAATAATTTATTGGCTGATTTTGCGATAAGAGCAATTGATAAAGAAAGTTTGGGAACAGATAATATCACAGACTTTTTAACGGTTAGTTTTTCATCTACAGATTATGTGGGACACACGTTTGGGCCACGTTCGATAGAATTACAGGATACGTATTTACGTTTGGATCAAACTATTGGTTCTTTTTTACAATATTTAGACGTAAAAGTAGGGAAAGGAAATTATTTAGTTTTCTTGACTGCAGACCATGCCGGAGCCGAAAATGTTAATCACTTAAAAGACAATAAATATGATGTTGAAAATGTAAGTGAGAAAAATTTAGAAATGGCTATGGTCGAATTTTCTAAAACGTATTTTGGAGACGATTTGTTGTTAAACTATTCAAACTACAATGTCTTTTTTGATAAAGAAAAAATAAAAGCAAAAGGATTAGAACTGGTTAGAGTAAAACAAGCTTTTAAAGAGTTTTTAATGACGCAAAAGCATATTCGTAGAGTATATACAGAAGAAGAAATTTTGGCATCTTCTGGAGCCGATTATTACTTGAATTTTATGCTAAAAGGTTACGATCCTAATCAAAATGGTGATTTAATCATTTTAGACAAACCAGGTTATATTGAATATATTGGAACAGGTACTTCACACGGTACGCCTTACAGTTATGATACACATGTGCCTTGTATTTTCTTTGGATGGGATATTAAAAAAGGAGAATCTCATGAGAAAAAAGAAATAACTCAAATTGCTCCAACATTAGCACAAAAATTAAAAATCACTTTCCCAAATGCTACCGAAGCAAAGGTGATGACAGAAATATTTAATAAGTAAAAAAAGCCTCTTTTAAAGAGGCTTTTTTATTATAAAATCTTTTTTGAAGAACCAATGAATTCTAAGACTTCAACTTTGTGAGAATTGTTTAATCCACTATCATCTCTTTGTTTTTGAAATTCTAAAAATGATGGAACATTTAAAACTTCTTTTTGGATTTCAGTATCAGTATAGCTTGAATTGTGAACAAAAGTTACTCCATCATCTTTTAAAAAAATACTATAGCTAAATTTATTATTATTAAGATTTTTAAAGTCATTTAAGAACTTTTCAATGTTTACTTTATTTTTCGCTACAAATTCAGGTTTTACTTGGTAGGATACACTTACAGTTATCATTTTTGAGATTTTATAGTTTAAAACTACAAAAAATAGTCAATTTTCTTTGCTTGAAATTTTAGAATTTAAATCTTTTTAATTGATTCCTTATATTATGATAAAGTTGCTAACAATTCTTCAAGATTACCTATTGATGCAGTAAATCCTTCTTTGAAGCCCATTTCTATCATTTTTTCCATGCGTTCACGTGATTCATTGTAAATTGTAATACACACATTAGTTTTTCCTTCTAGTTCGCTAAACACATAATCCCACTCTGAACCTGGTAATTGAGGGTTTTCATTTTCATCTGCAAAGGCATTAAACATTTTGAAATTTGTTTTTGGCTTTATAGCACTAAATTCTTGAATGGCCCAAAATTCTTGACCGTCTGGACTCACCATGGCATAAAATCTTTTGCCTCCTTCTTCAAAATTCATGTATTTCGTTCTAGCGGTCCAAGGTTTTGGTGCTACCCATTGATCTAGTAGTTCAGCTGTTGTAAATGCTTTCCAAACTAATGAAAGTTCAGCTGCGAATTCTCTGTTAATTGTTACCGTTTTTGTCTCTTTGTCAACGATAAAATTGAATAATAAATTGCTTTCCATTTTTACTGTTTTTTAATTGTTGATAATATTTTGTCAAGTTGATTAAAACTGGTTTCCCAAATTTTTCGGTATTGTTCTAACCAGTTGTCTATTTCTTTCATTTTGTCAATTTGGAGCGAGTAGTAAATCTCTCTCCCTTGATGTTCTTGCTTGACAAGTTCACATTCAGTCAGAATTTTTAAATGTTTTGAAACCGCTTGTCGTGTAGTGTTAAAATTGTCTGCTATAGCATTTGGAGTCATTGCTTCTATTGCTATTAAGGCGATTATGGCTCTTCTTGTAGGATCTGCTATCGCCTGAAAAACATCTCTTCTCATTGGTTTAAAAATTAAATTACGAAACCATTCAGTTGCAAATTTATATGAAACTTTTCGGTTGCGCAAATATTTTTAAGTTTTTTTATTGATTATAAGTAGGTTATGGTGAAAAAGAAGAATTAGTAATTAAAAGATAGTGGTTCTAAGTCTAGTAATTTACTTTTGTCGGCAAGCGCATTCATGATGTTTTTCAAGATATTCAAAAGTATCCTCGCACATTTTTTTTAGCGTTTCAATATTGATATCCGATAGCTTTTTTATGTATATACAGGCTTTACCCATTTTATACTTTCCAAGTTCGTCTAATAAATGCTTATTCTCTTCGGTTGGTGAATATACATATAAAGAAAAGGCTGCTTTTCGTGGTGAAAATCCAATTAACGGCGCATCTCCTTCGTGTCCGCTGGCGTATTTGTAATGATAGCTCCCAAATCCAATGATGGTTGGTCCCCACATTTTAGGCTCAAAACCAGACCATTCACTCATTAATGCAATGAGTTGTAAGCTATCTGCCTTTTTTTGCTCATTATCTACATACGAATTGATAAAGTCAATAACATTAACTTCTGTAGCTGTGGTTTTGTTTATTGCCATGTATTGATGAGTATTTTTTTAAATAATATCCTTGGTAGTATTGTAAAAAGTCTATTTGTGTTGAAGTTATAATGTAAATTTAATTTTAAATGTACTATTAAAAAGCAGGATCAATTTTTGGTGAAAATTCAGAAAAAAATGATATTAGCAACAAAACATAGCTGAAGTTCTAAGTATTTTGAATGCTAATTCGGCAAATGATAAAATAGACACGATATAGCATAAAGTTGGAAAATAATAATGTAAAAGCATATTCATGTTGTTGTATCTAATTATATCTTCAATAGTTTTTTTCCATTTTTCAGCTATTGTTATCGCTTTGTTATTAAACAACAAATCTGCTTTTTTAGAAATTTTCTCCATTTTAATTTCATGATTTTCATTTTTGGAAGAATTTTGAGTTTCTATTATAATTTTATTTATTTCAGAAGTAACTTCGTTCACTTTTGAATCTATCATTTTACTAATTTCACTAAATTCAGTTGGTACTTTGGCTAATAAAAGGTCTATTTTAATTGAATTAAGATACTGAAAAAAGTAATAGCTATTAATTAGAAATAACATGATAATCAATTTGTTTTTTTGTAAAATAACTTTTAATCCTGATATTTCTAATTCAGAGATTTCTAAATAATCAAGATTAAAAAAAATTATTATACTTGAAAATAATATTACTTTATTGCTTAGCTCTTTAGTTGTAGGATTTATGAATCTTAAAAATTCAAAATCAAATGCTTTAATTTTTTTTTCTAAATCCTCTATATTCATTTTGTTTAAATATTTAATGATGATATTCAAATATACATAACTACAATTAATCTCAACTTTTATAAAAACAAAAATCCCTAATAATTATTAGGGATTTGTTGCTAGAACTCAAGTTCTATTTGGTTTAGTAGTAAATCATCAAATGTTTCTTTTTGTCTAATCAAATGGGCTTTTCCATCTTTCCAAAGCACTTCTGCGGGTTTGTAACGTGAATTGTAATTAGATGACATGCTAAAACAATACGCTCCGGCATTTCTAAAACTTAAAATATCACCTTCTTTAAGTTCGGCAATGCGTCTGTTAGTGGCAAAAGTATCGGTTTCACAAATATATCCTACAACCGAGTAAAATCGTTCTTTTCCTTTAGGATGTGTGATGTTTTCTATATAGTGCTCAGAACCATAAAACATAGGACGAATTAAATGGTTAAATCCGCTATCAATTCCTGCAAATACTGTCGATGTGGTTTGTTTTACTACATTTACTTTCGCCAAAAAGAATCCTGCTTCGCTAACTAAAAATTTACCAGGTTCAAAGGCCAATGTAAGTTCACGACCGTATTCTTTTTCGAAAGCTAAAAATCTTTTTGTTAATTTTCTTCCAAGTTCTTCTACATTGGTTTCAATATCACCTTTTTTGTATGGCACTTTAAATCCGCTTCCAAAATCGATAAAATCTAATTCTTTGAAATGTTTTGCCGTGTCAAATAAAATTTCGGCAGCATATAAAAACACTTCAATATCTAAAATATCAGATCCTGTATGCATGTGAATTCCGTTAATGTGCATTCCGGTGTTTTCTACGATGCGAAGGATATGAGGTAATTGGTGTATCGAAATACCAAATTTACTATCAATATGGCCTACGGATATGTTCGAATTTCCGCCAGCCATGACGTGAGGATTTATTCGGATACAAACTGGGGTTTTGGGATGTTTTGCTCCAAATTGCTCTAATATAGATAAGTTATCGATGTTGATTTGTGCTCCTAAAGCGGCTACTTCTTCAATTTCATCCATAGAAACGCCATTAGGAGTATAAATAATGCTTTCTGGTGAAAAACCAGCACGAAGTCCTAATTGTACTTCTTGAATAGAAACTGTGTCCAGTCCTGAACCTAGTTGTTTAAAAAGCTTTAAGATAGAAATGTTAGACAAAGCTTTAACAGCATAATTTATACGAAGTTTTTCAACCTTAGAAAAAGCTGAAGTTAATCTATGATACTGTGATTCAATTTTGTGGGCATCATATACATAAATAGGAGCTCCAAATTCATTTGCAATTTGTAAAAGTTGTTGCGTTTCCATTTCTCTTAATTTTTGGCAAAAATAGGTTTATATAAATTTAGAATAAAATTATTAAACAAATAATATAAAAAAATAACAAAAAGTTATATTTAAAACAATTGATAAAAAATATATTTAAAAAATCACACAAAAAAGAAAGTGATTTTAAGTGTAAAATTGTTTAGGAATTTATTATTTTTGTTGCACTTTATTAAAGTCAAAAGATACATTATGAATTTACACGAATATCAAGGAAAACAGATATTAGCAAGCTACGGAGTGCGTGTTCAACGTGGTTATGTGGCGAATAACGCTGAGGAAGCGGTTGCAAAAGCAAAACAACTTACGGCAGAAACTGGAACAGGTTGGCACGTAATTAAAGCTCAAATTCACGCTGGTGGTCGTGGAAAAGGAGG
>CBFHBH010000080.1:0-8330 GCA_965653735.1 uncultured Flavobacterium sp.
GTTTTTGAGATGAGGCTGATTACAGATTTTAGGAAATTGCCATTAACTAAGCGTTATGCATAAACAAATACCAATGAATTAAAAAGCGATACCGTTTAGGACCGTTAAAAAATAAATTTTACACATGTGAAACCGATATTTGTGTGTAAATTTGCCGACTCAATTTTTTGACAACGATTTCATTGATTGAGTTATTTTATGGAAAACAGAAAAAAGGTAGCCTTTTATACTTTAGGCTGTAAATTGAATTTCTCGGAAACATCTACTATCGCGAGAAATTTTCAAGACGAAGGTTTTGACCGTGTTGACTTCGAAGAAGTTGCGGATATATATGTCATCAATACCTGTTCAGTAACAGAAAACGCAGACAAGCAATTCAAACAAATTGTGAAAAAAGCAATGAAGCTTAATGATAAAGCATTTGTTGCTGCTGTTGGATGTTATGCTCAGTTGAAACCGGAAGAATTAGCATCTGTTGATGGAGTGGATTTGGTTTTAGGAGCTACCGAAAAATTCAAAATCACAGATTATATCAATGACCTTTCTAAAAATGATATGGGCGAGGTTCATTCGTGTGAAATTGAAGAAGCCGATTTTTATGTTGGAAGTTACTCGATAGGTGATAGAACTCGTGCTTTTTTAAAGGTTCAGGACGGATGTGATTATAAATGTACGTATTGTACCATTCCATTAGCTAGAGGAATTTCTCGAAGCGATACTATGGAAAATGTAATGAAAAATGCCAAAGAAATTTCTGAAAGAGGGATTAAAGAAATTGTTTTGACTGGTGTAAATATTGGTGATTATGGGAAAGGTGAATTTGGGAATAAAAAACACGAACATACTTTTTATGAATTGGTTCAGGCTTTAGATAAGGTAGATGGAATTGAACGTTTACGTATTTCTTCAATAGAACCAAATTTATTAAAAAACGAGACTATTGATTTCGTATCACAAAGCCGCACTTTTGTACCGCATTTCCATATTCCGTTGCAATCAGGAAGTAACACGATTCTTAAAAAAATGAAGCGTCGTTATTTAAGAGAATTATATTCTGATAGAGTTGCTAAAATTCGTGAAGTAATGCCTCATGCCTGTATTGGTGTCGATGTGATTGTTGGTTTTCCAGGAGAGACAGATGAATTGTTCTTAGAAACTTATAATTTCTTGAACGAATTAGAGATTTCATATTTGCACGTATTTACCTATTCTGAAAGAGATAATACCGAAGCTACAGAAATGGATGGGGTTGTTCCTGCAAATGTAAGAGCAAAGCGTAGTAAAATGTTGCGAGGTTTATCAGTTAAAAAACGTCGTGCTTTTTATGAAAGCCAGATTGGTTCTGAAAGAACAGTTCTTTTTGAAGGAGAAAATAAAGAAGGTTACATTCACGGATTTACAGAAAATTATGTAAAAGTAAAAACACCTTGGAATCCTGAGTTGGTTAATACATTACATCATGTTAACTTAACAAAGATTGACGAAGATGGTAGTGTCCGAATGGAATTTATAAAAGAGTTAGCATAAAAAAAGCCTGTCATTTTTGACAGGCTTTTTTAATATTTATAGTGAAAACGAAGTTTGGTAATCCTATAAACGTTTTCGCCTAATTTCTCGACGAACTCAAATTTGTTTCTTCCAGGTTGATTTAAAGCAATAATCGATTGGGCATCAATTTCATAATACATGCCGCTACCTTCCATCATAAATCGCGCTCCGTTATTTCTGTAAGCCGAACGAACCAAATCAAATTCAAACAAATTCCAAGTAGTAAAATCGGCACTAAAATTACCATAGGATGTACAAATTCCTTCGGTAATTTCCGTTTTACTTCCGTAGTATTTCTCAATTTTTTCAAAAAAATCAATAATACTTTGATTATCATCTTGATTAGTCATTGTTTGAATGTAAAATTATATCATAATGAAGCTGTTTTAAAGTCTGATTCCCGGAGGGAGCATTTCTTTATATTTAGGATTCTTTTTTATAAAAGTAGCAATTCTTGGAAATATGGGAACAACTTTTAATTTTTTCTCCTCAGCAATGCTCATAATTTCTATAAGTAAGTCATCTATAAATTCCTCATTGCTAAAGTTTTCGGGAGTATTAATGCGTGTTAAAAATATTTTTCGTTCCTGAAAGGAATATTCTACTGTTACTGCGCCCTCTGGAGCTGTAGTTTCAAACTGACGTGAAAATGAGTTGTCTTTAATTTCCATAACTTCTAGTAAGTAATCTTAAAATATATATAAATTAACTGCGAAGGGTAAAAACTATTGTTTGAAATATTTAATTTTATACAAATTTCGGTAAAATCTTACTAACTCTAAACTTTTTATGTCTAAAATTCATGTTTACTTTATGCCAGGTATGGCAGCCAGTTCATCTATTTTTGAACGAATTAAACTTCCAGAAGAACAATTTGAAATGCATTTTTTAGAATGGGTTTTGCCTGAAAATAAAGAAACTCTTTTAGAGTATGCTAAAAGAATGGCTCAAAATATAAAACATGAAAATGTAGTTTTGATTGGAGTATCTTTTGGAGGAATTCTGGTTCAGGAAATGGCTCAGTTTGTTTCTGCTAGAAAAGTTATTATCATTTCTAGTGTAAAAAGTAATAAAGAATTGCCAAGCCGAATGAAAATTGCTAGAGCAACTAAAATATATAAGTTGGTACCAACTAGCTTAGCGCAAAATGTTGAGGTTTTGGCAAAATATGCATTTGGTGATGTGGTTAAAAAGAGATTAGAATTGTATGAAAAATTCCTTAGTATGCGAGATAAGTCATATTTGGATTGGGCAATTGATCAAATTCTAAATTGGAGCAGGGCGGAGTCAGATCCTAAAGTAATTCATATCCATGGAGATGCAGATCAAGTTTTTCCAATTAAAAATATAAAAGAATGCATAAGCATTAAAGGAGGAACTCATATAATGATTTTGAATAAATATCGATGGATTAATGCTAACTTGCCAGAAATAATTTTGAGATAAGATGAAGAAAGTAATTGTATTATTTGTTGTAGGTTTTTTAGGAGTTGTTCTTTTAAGTTCTTCTAAAAATGAGACTGAGAAATTTCCAACAAAAATCGATTTTTGTGGAGAAGAAGCTCCTTTACATATTCCAGATGTGCATGATAGATTAGATAGAGAATTAGTGGTTAATCAATACATGCACGGTTCAACTATATTAATTATAAAACGCGCTAATAGATTCTTTCCTATTATCGAGCCCATTTTAGCTAAAAATAATGTACCTGATGACTTTAAATATTTGGCAGTAATCGAAAGTTCGCTAACAAATGCTACTTCACCCTCAGGAGCAAAAGGGTTTTGGCAATTTATGCCGCAAACTGCAAAAGAAAAAGGTATGGAAGTTAATGATATTGTTGATGAACGCTATCATCTAGAGAAATCTACACAAATGGCTTGTGAATATTTAATTAAGGCCAAAGAAAAATTTGGTTCTTGGACAATGGCTGCAGCCTCTTATAATGGAGGTGTGAACGGTTTGCAAAAAGCTGTTGACCAACAAATGGAAACAAATTATTATGATCTTTTATTGACAGATGAAACTTTTAGATATGTTTTCAGAATTTTGGCATTAAAAGAAATAATGCAAAACAAAACTGCTTACGGATTTAATCTTACTACCGAAGAATTATATCAGCCACTAAAATCTAAAAAAATTGAAGTTGATAGTAGTATTACAGATCTAGCTAAATTCGCAAAAAATCAAGGAATTAATTATAAAGAACTAAAATTGTTTAATCCTTGGTTAAGAGATAAAAAACTTGATAATCCGACCAAGAAAAAATATGTACTAGAAATTCCAATCAAAGGGTAATTAATTATGAAAGGTATGACAATAACAATAATATTATCGTTAGTTTTAATTGGTTTATTGGCTGGAATTTTGAGTGGATTAGTTGGTGTTGGAGGAGGAATTATTATGGTGCCACTACTTGTTTTGTTGTTAGGATTTAGTCAACATCAAGCACAAGGAACAAGTTTAACGGTTTTAGTAGTGCCAGTGACCGCTTTAGCTGTGTTTAATTATTACAAAGAAGGGTATATCAATTGGAAATATGCAGCAATAATAGCGGTTTTCTTTGTTGTAGGAAGTTATTTTGGAAGTAAGCTTGCTGTGGGAATTGATCAAAAAATGCTTAAAAAAATATTTGGAGTGGTATTAATTATTATAGCAGGTAAAATGCTCCTTGAAAAATAATTAATTGGTTGTTAATTGTTCGTCAGATATATTTTTTCCGATTAGTAAGCTACTCAAACCTTCTCTAAAAACATTATAATTCATGGTATACGCTTTTACATAAGAACTCTTATTGTCTGGTTGTGCGCCACCTCTTTTAATGTTAACGACTTTTAAATCTTGATCTAAAAAGTAAGACGTTGGAAATCCAAGAGTATGTTTTAGGTGTGAGACTATCGTAGCGTCTTTTCTGTAAGTTTCATGAGCATAACAAACCGTTATGTTGTGATTAAATTTTCTGGCAATTTGTTTTACCTCATATTTTTTATTCCAAAATAAAATAACAAACTGAACATCTTTAGCATATTTTTGAGCCAACTTGTTCAAGGCAGGAATTTCTCCTTTACTTGGGATACACCAAGAAGCATAAGTGAGTATGAAAACAGGTTTTTTGAAACTACTTAGTTTAACTTTTCGTTTTTCAAAACTTTTTAAAGTGTAATCTTCAAATGTGGTTCCTATTAAATGATGAGAAACTAGAGAGTCAAACATAACTTGACCTTTTTGAATTTCCCTATTGGCAAAAGCATCGTTGCTTTTTATATTATACTTGCTTAAATGCTCTTTCAAAGCTTCAGGAAAAGAAATTTCCTCACTCTGAGCAAAAATACTAGAGAACGCTGAAAATAGTAGTAAAATAACCGTGTAAATATTTTTCATAAGCGATTAACTTATTACTAAGTTATAAATATAAACCTCTGTATTTCAATAATATCGATTAAATATACGAAATTTCGATTAACAACATATATATACGAAAAAACCACACAAATATTGTGTGGTTTCTTATTTTTTAACAAAAAAAGATGTGTTAAATTTTCTTAAGCTGATCTTTCATCATCTTAATTTGATCTTTCAGCATATTATGTTTGTCAAGTTTTTTAGCTTCATTAAGTAAGTTTGTAGCCTCAAGTTTTCTTCTTCTACTTAAAGCGATACCTGCTAAATTTAATTTTGCTAAAGCCAAGTCTTGATCCATAGACAAACCTAAACTAATAGCTTTTTTAAAATATTTTTCAGCCTGATTCAAATTAGTTTGAGAAACCATCAAACCATTTAAATAATTATAATAACCTTGTTGTTTTTGAACTAAAGCAGTTTCAGGATTTTTAATTTTGTCTAGCCATTTTTTAGCACCTTCAAAATCTTGATTTCTTAATTTTAGAAAGGCCATTAAGATATACTCGTTTCTAAAGTATAAGAAAACAGGAATAATTGTTAAAAGCGTCAAGAAAATTCCGTTTCCAATATTTCCTTCAGTAAATTGCCAAATCCCAGTGATAAAAAGCAGTCCAGCTATAATTAGTTTGATGTTTTTGTGAAACATAAAAGTGTTTTTAAATAATGCGTTGCAAATATAGGAAAACAATTAAAATTATTTTTTATAAAAGCACTTGCAAGAATAAAAAATCGTTGTATATTTGCACTCGGTTTTGAGAAAACCTGAATGACAAGATATTTATACAAGATTTTAAAGATACACAGTTATGAGTAAAAGAACATTTCAACCATCGAAAAGAAAAAGAAGAAACAAGCACGGTTTTATGGACAGAATGGCTTCTGCGAATGGAAGAAAAGTCCTAGCTCGTCGTCGTGCTAAAGGAAGACATAAATTAACTGTTTCTTGCGAACCAAGACACAAAAAATAATGATTGATTTTCAGTCAAATACTTAGGCGTTACTTTTATCAGTAACGCCTTTTTTTTAAACTGTTCATAAAAATACTGAAAAATATTTGGAGCTTTTTCCTGCTGTACGCTGTATCTTTTTAATTTTGCTTAGTTCATAGAAAGGTGTGGTTAAGCAAAATTAAAAAGGATGCCGCTTCCATCAGGGCTATTTACAAACAACAACTAAATTCTGAGTTAATTCAGAATAAACAACACAACAATGCCTAAAGACAATTCAATTAAATCGGTTTTAATTATCGGGTCAGGTCCCATAATTATTGGTCAAGCGTGCGAGTTTGACTACTCAGGTTCACAATCAGCACGTTCATTACGTGAAGAAGGAATAGAAGTAATCTTAATCAATTCTAATCCAGCAACCATCATGACCGATCCTTCAATGGCGGATCACATTTACTTAAAGCCATTAACAACAAAATCAATCATTGAAATCCTTAAAGCACATCCGCAAATCGATGCTGTTTTGCCAACAATGGGAGGTCAGACAGCCTTAAATCTTTGTTTGGAAGCTGAAGAAAAAGGGATTTGGCAAGATTTTAATGTAAAACTAATTGGGGTAGATATCAATGCTATCAATATCACTGAGGACAGAGATCAGTTTAAAGATTTATTAAATAAAATTGGAATTCCTCAAGCACCTGCTAAAACGGCTAATTCATTCTTAAAAGGAAAAGAAATTGCTCAAGAGTTTGGTTTTCCATTAGTAATACGTCCTTCATTTACACTTGGAGGAACAGGAGCTGCTTTTGTGCATAAAAAAGAAGATTTTGATGAGTTATTGACTCGCGGACTTGAAGCATCACCAATTCACGAAGTGCTTATTGATAAAGCACTTTTAGGTTGGAAAGAATACGAATTAGAATTACTTCGTGATAAAAATGATAACGTAGTAATTATATGTACTATCGAAAATATGGATCCAATGGGAATTCATACAGGAGATAGTATAACGGTTGCGCCTGCAATGACTTTGTCTGATACCACATTCCAAAGAATGCGTGATATGGCAATGCATATGATGCGTAGCATAGGAAACTTCGCTGGTGGATGTAATGTTCAGTTTGCAGTTTCTCCAGATGAAAAAGAAGATATCGTGGCAATCGAAATCAATCCACGTGTATCACGTTCATCTGCCTTAGCGTCAAAGGCAACGGGTTATCCAATTGCTAAAATTGCAACAAAATTAGCCTTAGGATATACTTTAGATGAATTACAAAATCAAATTACAAAATCAACATCAGCCTTATTTGAGCCTACTTTAGATTATGTAATTGTAAAAATTCCTCGTTGGAACTTTGATAAGTTTGAAGGTGCTGATAGAACTTTAGGTCTTCAAATGAAATCGGTAGGAGAGGTCATGGGTATTGGGCGTTCGTTTCAAGAAGCATTGCATAAAGCTACTCAATCATTAGAAATTAAACGTAATGGTTTAGGAGCTGATGGTAAAGGATATAAAAACTACGAGCAAATTATCGAAAAACTAATGTATGCTAGTTGGGACAGAGTTTTTGTAATTTATGACGCCATCGCAATGGGAATTCCTTTGTCGAGAATTCATGAAATCACAAAAATTGATATGTGGTTCTTAAAACAATATGAAGAGCTATTTTTACTGGAAAAAGAAATTTCAAAATATACTTTAGATACACTTCCTAAAGAATTGCTGTTAGAAGCAAAACAAAAAGGATACGGAGATCGTCAAATTGCACATATGCTGAACTGCTTAGAAAGCCAGGTTCATACATTGCGTGATAAAATGAATATCCAGCGTGTATATAAATTGGTAGATACTTGTGCTGCCGAGTTTAAAGCACAAACGCCATATTACTATTCAACGTTTGAAGCTGAAATCGAAAAAGCAGATGGGACGCGTTATGTGGATAACGAAAGTGTTGTTTCAGATAAGAAAAAAATTGTAGTTTTAGGTTCAGGTCCTAACCGAATTGGACAAGGTATCGAGTTTGACTATTCTTGTGTACATGGAGTGTTAGCGGCAAAAGAATGTGGTTATGAAACTATCATGATAAACTGTAATCCTGAAACAGTTTCAACCGATTTTGATACGGCAGATAAGTTGTACTTTGAGCCAGTATTCTGGGAGCATATTTATGATATCATCCAACATGAAAAACCAGAAGGGGTAATCGTCCAGTTAGGAGGTCAAACTGCGCTTAAATTGGCAGAAAAGCTTCATAAATATGGCATCAAAATTATAGGAACAAGTTTCGATGCTTTGGATTTAGCAGAAGATAGAGGTCGTTTCTCTGAATTGTTGACGCAGTTAAATATTCCTTTCCCTAGATTTGGTGTGGCTGAAAACGCTGAACAAGCCGTTCAATTAGCTGATTCGTTAGACTTTCCTTTACTAGTTC
>CBFHBH010000081.1:0-8202 GCA_965653735.1 uncultured Flavobacterium sp.
TTGAATGTTCGCTTATTTAATGACATGACCAATTTAAATCATGTATACATTATTGAGAACAAACATAGTGATGAAATAAAAAAACTAGAAGCCGAAACAAAGAAAGATGAATAGTGCTGTCATTTTAAATATTATTCGCTTTGTATTGTTAATTGCTGCACAAGTAGTAATTTTCAACAACATTGATTTATTCGGTTTCATAAATCCATATCCTTATATTCTTTTTATTTTACTTTATCCTGTAAATTCAAATAGAGCTGGGTTATTGGTTGCTAGCTTTTTATTAGGCCTTACAGTAGATTTTTTTGCAAATTCAGGTGGAGTTCATGCAGCAGCTAGTTTAATTCTAGCAAATATTAGACCTGCCTTTTTCAAATTTGCATTTGGATTGAGTTATGAATACCAAACGATAAAAATCAATGATCGTCTTTCGCCTGAAAGATTTACATTTATCTTTATTTCGATACTTACACATCACTTTGTGATGTTTCTTTTAGAATTTTTCAAGTTTGCTTTTATACTTGACATCTTACTTAGAACAATTGTAACAACCATTTTTACGTTAATAGTAAGTATAATAATAATTTATTTATTTAAGCCAAGTAAACGATGAGAAAACTCTTATTACCAGTTATGATAATTGTCGCTGCAATTTTAATCATAGCAAGGCTTTTCTTTTTACAAATTATTGATGACTCACTTCGCTTAAAATCGGAAAATATTTCGATTAAGATTAAATATGAGTATCCTGAGCGTGGTTATATCTATGATAGACACGGCACATTATTAGTAGCAAATCAACCATCATACGATATCATGGTTGTACCTCGTGAAATTAAAGACTTAGACACTTTAGAGTTCTGTAATTTACTTCATATCACTAAAGAAGATTTTAAAAAGAAAATTGAAAAGGCTGTTGTGTATAGCCCAATGCTTCCTTCGGTATTTTTAGGTCAATTAAACAAATTGGAGTACGCTGCCTTTCAAGAAAAAGAAAGAAAGTTCGAGGGATTTTATATTCAGAAACGTTCTCTTAGAGATTATCAAATTAATGTTGGCGGTAATGTGTTTGGTTTCATCACTCAAGCAAATGAAAATACAATCAAAAAAAATCCTTACTACAAAAGTGGAGACTTATTAGGGAAGCAGGGTGTTGAAGAAATGTACGAAAAAGAACTTCGTGGAATAAAAGGAGTTAAACACATTCAACGTGATCGTTTTAATAGAGAAATAGGTCCTTTTAAAGAAGGAAAATACGACACTATTGCTGTGCAAGGTAAAGACATTACTTTGACTATTGATGCAGAGCTCCAAAAATATGGAGAAGCTTTGATGAAGAATAAGCGTGGCGGTATTATAGCCATAGAACCTAAAACTGGAGAAATCTTGTGTTTGGTAACCGCACCATCATATGATCCCGCTATTTTAGTTGGAAGACAACGATCTAGAAACTATACAAAACTTTATAATGATTCAATAGCAAAACCTCTTTATGATAGAAGTTTATTAGCAGAATACCCTCCTGGATCACCTTTTAAAATCATAACAGCTTTAGTTGGACTTCAGGAACAAGTAATAGATACTACAACTACTTTTGCTTGTCATCATGGATTTAGTTATGGTAGAAAATTTATGAGATGTCACAGCCCTGCAGGAATGTATAGACTTCATAACGGAATTGCTCAATCATGTAATGCATATTTTGCCAATGTATATTTAGACATTTTAAAAAAGCAGCCTAAAACTAGTCTAAGTGTTGATGTATGGAGTAAACATGTAAAAAGTTTTGGATTAGGACAATTCATGGGATATGATTTACCTACAGGACGTAAAGGATTGATACCTGACAATGCTTTCTATGAAAAATGGGCTTATCCAAACGGCAGTATTCGTCCAACATATATAGTTTCTAATTCAATTGGTCAAGGTGAGGTTTTAATGACTCCTATACAATTAGCTAACATGATGGCGACTGTTGCTAACGAAGGTTATTATTACACACCACATATCATAAAGAAAATAAAAGGGCAACCTATAGATGCAAAATTTAGAACCAAGCATGTAACAACCATTGATAAAAAACATTTTAAGCCTGTTATTGAAGGTCTTGCTGAAGTTTTTAAAACCGGAACTGCATACTTCTTAGGGGTTGAAGGATTGGAAATTTGTGGAAAAACTGGTACTGCCGAAAACTTTGCCAAAATAAATGGAAAAAGAGTACAATTAGCTGACCACTCAATTTTTGTAGCGTTTGCTCCTAAACATGACCCTAAAATTGCCATTGCAGTTTTAGTTGAAAATGGAGGCTTTGGATCTACGACAGCTGGCCCAATAACAACATTGATGCTTGAAAAATACATCAAAGGAAAAATAACTCAGAAAGACAGAGAAAAAAGAGTTTTAGAGAAAAGTTTACAAGCTGAATATAATAAATACTCAAAAAAATTCATAGATTCTATGTACAGAATAAAATTGAGAAAAGATTCACTTGACAGAGTAAAAAACAAAAAGAAATTAGATTCAATTAAAAAAGCTCAAGCACAAACATAAATGAAGAATCAAAGTGTACAAAAAAACATCGACTGGATAACCATTCTGATTTATTCAGCTTTGGTTATACTTGGATGGATGAATATCTATTCGGCAGATATTAATCCAACCTCCGATTACATTTTTGATTTTAACGAAAATTATGGCAAACAGTTAATTTTTATTGCATTTACTATTGTCCTAATTATAGTAATACTAACAATAGACGCCAAATTTTATGAACGATTTTCCAGTGTCATTTTCGGATCCTCTTTAGTCCTATTGGCTGGTTTATTTATTTTTGGAAAAACTATAGCCGGGCAGCGATGCTGGTATGCAATTGGAGGTTTTACTTTACAACCATCAGAGTTTGCCAAAGCCGCGACAGCATTGGCACTCGCAAAATATTTAAGTGACCCACAAGTAAATCTCAAAAACTTTAATCATCAGCTTTTAGGTTTACTGATTATGGGGCTACCAATATTGCTTATATTGCCACAACCCGACCCAGGAAGTGCATTAATATTTGTGATGTTCATTTTAGTACTTAACAGAGAAGGTTTACCCTCATGGTATTTATGGACTGGGGCTATTGCAATCATTTTATTCATTATGGCATTACTGTTAAAGCCACAATATGTGATTTTGATTTCACTTGTTGCAGTACTCATACATTATTTGAAGTCAAGAAAAATTCATCGTAATATAATTGCCAGCACAATTGTTTTTGCTTTAATGACTGGTTTTTCACTGTCTGTGGATTATGTATTTGAAAATGTATTCAAACAACACCACAGAGACCGTTTCAATATCTTATTAGGTAAAGAAGTAGACATGGCTGGAGTAGGATACAACACTAATCAGTCAGAAATTGCTATTGGTTCTGGAGGATGGCTAGGTAAAGGTTACCTTGAAGGAACGCAAACAAAAGGGAATTTCGTCCCTGAGCAACATACCGATTATATCTTTACAACTGTTGGTGAGGAATGGGGTTTTGTAGGCTCAACCGTAATGGTATTACTTTTTGTTTCTTTAATGCTTCGTATTCTATATTTAGCAGAAAATCAAAAAACAAAATTTAGCCGGGTATATGGCTATGGTGTAGCCTCAGTACTCTTTACTCACTTTTTTGTAAATGTGTCAATGGTTATCGGTATTTTTCCAACTATTGGAGTACCTCTACCCTTCCTATCTTATGGAGGATCTAGCTTATGGGGATTCACTATTTTGCTATTTATTTTCCTTAAATTAGATGCAAACAAAGTAAATGAGTGGTAAGAAATAAACTTGCTAAAAACTCCAATTTTTATAATCACTAGATTGTTCTAATTTATTTTCAACATTGTCTGGTAAACGAGGAAAAAAGTCTATTCCCGTCATTTTTTCAATCTTGTCAATAGACACTACAAATTTGTTTAAAGGCTTTTCAGAATCTTCATGAGGCAATAAAAAAGCAATTGTTTTATATTTTCCTCTTGAATTATCTAATAATATCTTATAAAAATACTTTGGAACAGAAACATTTTCTTTACCTATAGATTCTAAATCATTTGACAACACACCGCCAGTTACAACATAAACACCATCATATTTAGATGCCCAATATCTCGTTTTTTGCTCAAGTCTGTTCCAAATTCCAGCATTGAACTCATTTAATTGTGGAGAAACGTTAGACGTATAAAAAGTTTCATTAAAAGCTTCTGAAGAAAACCTTCTATCACCTGCAGGACATAAATGTCCCTTATCGTATCCAGATTTTCTATAGTTTCTCCAACTCGCAGATCCAGTTTCTACATCAGGATCTTCATCAAAATAAGGTCTTTTATAATTTGTATAACTCAGTTGATTTTTTTTTAATTCATAAGCAACCCATTCGGCTTGTTCATGTTTTTCATTATATGACAATGTGTAATATTTATGCCTAACTATTTCGTTTGTATTTGATTTAGGGAGATAAAAATCTGCACTCTCAGTTTTTTGAACATCAGACACAAATTTTTCCTGAGTAGTATCTTGGTCTGGTTTTTGCTTTGTACATGAAAGAAAAAACAAAACTAAAATTGTTGGACTAAAATATTTAACAACCTGTATCATAATGCAAATGAAATTATTGTACTTTTATGATGTAAATATATACAAGTTCGTCGACAGAAATTATTTAATTTAAACTAAAACTTTTAAACATGAAACTGAAATTGATTATTGCTAGTGCTACACTAATTTTAGGAATTTCTGCAACTGCCCAAGAAACAGTACTTACACCTGAGCAAATAAAACTTCAAAAGTCTAAAGATTCATCAGCCACTGGTAAGGCAAAGGCTGAAGCCGATAAACAAGCCTTATTAGAAAAAGCTAAAGCAGAAAAGGAAGCTGAAAAAGCAAAGACAGAAGCTGAAAAAGCTCAAAAAGAAGCTGAAAAAGCAAAACGTGAAGCAGAGAGAGCTGAAAAAGAAAAAAAAGAAGCTGAAGAAAGAAAAATTAAGGCCGAAGAAAAAAGAATAAAAGATACTGAGAAAGCGGCTGATAAAATGGAAAAAGCTCAGAAGAAAATGGAAAAAGAGCAAGAAAAAATTGCCAAAGAAAGAGAAAGAGCAACAAAAGCATATGAGAACTTAATTAAAGAGAAAGAGAAACAAACTAAAATTGACGAAAGTATCATAAAAGAGACTGAAAAATTAGAAAAACAAAACAGCAAAGGAAAATTATCTCCAAATGATGTAGAAAAATGGAATAAAAAAATTGCCAAGCTTAGAGAAAAATCTGCAGATCAACGTAAAAAAGTAGAAAAAGCAGAACACGAAGCAAGAAAATAATCCCATAATAAAAAAACCACTTATTGAGTGGTTTTTTTATTTATATTTTTCAATGAACTAGCAACTAACATGCGCTTAGAAAGTTACTATAGTAATGCATTATTCAGAGTATCGCCCTCAATAAAAAAAGCCTCACTCAAGAGGCTTTTTTATATCAAATATTTACACATTAGGATTTTACAACTTTACCTTTTACAGCAATAGTCTTGTTATTATTACTTCCTGAAGGCTTTTTAATATCACCTAAAATATTAATTGCTTCGTCAACATATGCATCTTTAGAAAGCGATTCATGCCAATCTTTACGTTTTAATCCTAAAGATGAATCTTTTGCGATAAGAGCCACTTCATCAGGTAAAGATTCAAACTTCATATTATTAGTATACTTAGTAATAGCTTTGAATTTTTTAGTAGCTTCTTCAATATCTGCTTGCTCGTGCTTGAATTTATCAAGATTTAAGCTAACAACATTATTTTCTTTACGACTATTAATCCATTTAGCATTTTCATCAATCAATCTGAATTGCTCACTTGCTTGTATTCTTTTTTGGCTATTGAAAATTACTGCTTCTAAATTATTTATTGAACGAACTTCATCGTATTGAGCTCTATCAATTCTATCCCAAGAAATTGCATTTTTTTCGTCACGTTCTCCAACTTTGATATATGAATATCTGTCTGGCATTGCAATATCACTCGCAACTCCTTCTAGTTGAGTAGAACCACCATTAATTCTATAGAATTTCTGAGTTGTTGTTTTTAAAGCTCCAAAATCTCCAAAAGGCGAATTTTTTACAAACTGATTTAAGTCGATAACGTTTTGAACAGTTCCTTTACCATAAGACTGTTTACTTCCTATAACAATTCCTCTTTTATAATCTTGTATTGCAGCAGCAAAAATTTCTGAAGCTGAAGCTGAAAAGTTATTAATTAAGACTACTAATGGTCCGTCCCATTGTACTTTAGGATTGTGATCATATAAGACTTCTTTTTTAGAAGCTGCTGATTTAATTTGAACTACTGGCCCTTCTTTAATAAATAAACCAGTAATATCTACAACTGTTTTTAAAGATCCTCCACCGTTATCTCTTAAATCCATTACGATACCTTGTACGCCAGCTTTTTTAAGTTTCTCAACTTCAGCAGCAACATCTTTTGCAGCATCACGGTTGTCGTCATTTTCAAAATCAATATAAAATTTAGGTAAATAAATAACTCCGTATTTTACACCGTTTTTGTTGACAATACTTGATTTAGCATAAGTTTCTTCAATCTCAACAACATCACGAATTAGTGTTATTATTTTTATAGAACCATCAACTTTTTTAACTGTCAAAGCTACTTTAGTTCCTTTAGGACCTTTAATTTTTTTCACTACATCATCAAGTCTCATACCCACCACTTCAACTGGTTCTGCAGATCCTTGTCCAACTTTTAAAACAACATCACCTGGCTCAAGCTCTTTATTACGCCAAGCGGGCCCACCAGAAATTAATTCTGATATCTCTGTAAAATCACCTTTCTTTTGTAATCTAGCACCAATACCTTCTAACTTGCCACTAATACTAATATCAAATCTTTCTTTTTGCTCTGGAGCAAAATAAAAAGTGTGAGGATCATATTGTGTTACAATGGCATTAATAAATATTTCAAACCAGTCATCACGTTGCAATTCTTCAACAAATTCGAAGTAATCATTTAATGATTTTAAAGTAGACTCTCGGGCTTCTTTTTCAAGTTGAGAAAAAGTTTTTGGAGTATAATTTGGATCTTTTGCTTTTTTATCTTCTTCTAATTTTTGTTTATCAACTACAGAAGCTAAAACAGAAAGTTTCATTTGAAGTCTCCATCTGTTTTTTAATTCAGAATAATTTTTGGCAAATTCATTTTTATCTGAATCTATATTCAAACTTTCATCTGAACTAAAACTAATCGCTTTGTCACTCAAGGCTTTGTAAACCACTTTAGATTCAGACATACGTTTTTGCAATCTATCGTATACTAGATTAAAGAATGATAAATCCCTAGCTTTTATTAAATCATCAAGTTTTGTTTCATAAACTTTGAATTCTTTAATATCTGATTCCATGAAAAATCTTTTTGATGGATCAATTGCATCTAAGAAATCATTATAAACACCTTTCGAAAATTCATCATCCATAGTTTCAGGAGCATAATGTCCTTTTTCGATAACAAACTCGATTAATTCAAGCAACATTTTATCTTTCTCAGGATCATACTGAACTTTTGGCCTGAAACTCCATAGCGTAGCCGAGATTGCCACGACAACCAACATTAATTTATAGTTCTTTTTCATAAAAGTTAAAATTGCATTCATAATTAAAACTAAAGTACACAAAAAACTATGCCAAGATATTCTTTCTTACATAATTTTTTGTTAAACATGTAAATTTAGCAAGAAGCACATAAAATTGCTTAATTTAGCATTACTTTTTTATGTTAAATTTTAAGCCAAAATCGTGAACAAACCTCTTATTTTAGTAACCAATGATGACAGCATAGTAGCTCCAGGGATTAGAACCCTTATCGACATTGCAAAACAAATTGGAAATGTAATTGTTGTAGCCCCAGATAGCCCTCAAAGTGGCATGGGACACGCAATTACTGTAAACAACACTTTGCAAATCAATAAAATATCTGAAGACGGAGCAGAAATAACAGAATACACTTGTTCTGGCACTCCTGCTGATTGTGTAAAAATTGCCAAAAATGAAATACTAAAACAAAAACCGGATCTTTGTCTATCTGGAATTAATCATGGCTCTAACTCATCAATAAATGTAATTTATTCAGGAACAATGAGTGCAGCTGTTGAAGCTGGAATTGAAGGAATCCCTGC
>CBFHBH010000082.1:0-8141 GCA_965653735.1 uncultured Flavobacterium sp.
ATTTAATTCCTTGCATGAATCAGCTATTGTTCTATTCTCAAAATATTTGGTTACAAACTCAATTGAATCACCATCAAAATGGACTGAACCCATTGTTTTATTACGCTGAGTAATCATACTTTGAATATTGTAGGGCTGATCTTCAAGGAAAAGTTCCATGATTGATTTTCCAAGATATTGAGGATTTTCAATAGGCTTTGCAGCTAATTCGTTCGTTTCTTTAGTTGGTTTTACTTCAGGTAAGGTTTTATGCTGATAGTTTATGTCCAGTTTTTCAAGTGAGTGACTATTGATCATTCGGCTCACTTTGTAGTTTTTATGAATATCAAAAGCCTTTTCCAGGACAGGAGCTAAACTTTCTGCTTTATAACATTTTCTGTAATCAATGCTATATCTCTCAAAACCAATTTTTTCTTGTATAAATTCACCAGAAACTATTAGAGGTTCTTCAAATTGCATGTAGGTTTCGTTTTCTAATCCAATTCCCCAATAATATTTTTTTGTCTGATTGTCTTTCATTTATACTAGTTTTCTTTTATGTTTATTTGAGTTTTAATTTTATTTTTTTCTTTAGAAATATAAATTCTATGATTTAAAATTATAGCCGGAAAGTCTTATAATGAGTAGTAAAAGTTACTACCATTAGAAAAAAAAATCAGTTTGCTTTTAAAAATATAGGAATTTATTTTTTAGAAATTTTGTACTTGTATCAACTGAAAGATTGACAAAAAAGTAAAACTTTATAAGTAGGTTATAAAATTAAGATGTGATAAATCACTTTTATATCAATAATTTAAGTAGAAGGATAGCGAAATTGTAACTTTTACTATTCAAGTTTTTCTAAGTTGCAAAAGTAGTTTATTATTATCGTATTTCCAAGTGGTTAATGCATTGATAATCAATATTTTTTAATGTGTGTAAAAAAAGGCTTAATTGTGTTTTATTCATGGTAATAAAATACATAAGAAGAATATAATTCATCATTCCACCAATCCTTTCGAACTTCTGAAAAGTAATTGTAATTCTCTTTACCAGCTTGTGATTGCAGCGGATACACTACTATACCATTTTCTCGATAAGCTTTATGTAGATCAGTTTCAGGAACAACAGGAACAATATGTCCTGAAAGTCCTTTTTCTTTTCTTTTGGCACAAATTATTCCAACTCCACCTTCGGTATTTACTTTATTCTGAATTTCATCTGCAGTAAACATTCTTTTCCACCCAAAACTGGCACCCCATTCTAAAAACCAATCGTGTATCGCACTGGAGTAAATACGATCAACAGTTTGCTCAAAAACAGGCTCTACTTTTTGTCCTTCTAATACTTTTTTAAGAGATTCATCTGTCCACCAAACTGTTGGAAGATATACTTTACTGAAATAGCAATAATCATAAGAGTACACATTACAATAGGTATCTTCAACTGTTCGTTGATATCTAAGATTGTTTTCTACATCTAGTTTATCAATAAGTAGGGCAATACTTTCCTTTTTGGTTGCTGAATTCATTAAATTTCTAAATGGAATACTTGAATCTGCGAGAGGTTTTTCTTTCATTTCCATAGAATTTAACTGAGATTTTGGATCTGGTAATAAATCAGCTTTCTTTATTAGGTTATTAGGTATTGGATTATCATTCAGAAGTGACGATACTACTGATACAGTATGTTTTTCCATCTTGACTACTTAAAATTAATTCGTTTGGGGCTACAGATTATGCTTTTTTACAGAACAAATTTTGTCAGCAAAAAAGTAAATATAAGGATTTTAAATTTTTCAAAGAGTTTAGGTGAAAAACAAAATAACAAAACTAATTTAGTTTTTATGTTTGCAATACAGTCTTTTTTTTATAGTTGTTTTTTAAGTAAATTTCCAGAAAACTAAATCAATGAAATTTTATTTTCCATTCCTGTTTGTATTTTTTTTTCAATTAGTTAAAGGGCAAGAAGTTACTGATACAACTTTCGTTAATCTAAAAAAATATAGCACAGACTTTGTTTTTGATATGAAGTATGCAACCGATGACAATTTTTTAAAAACAAAGGTTTATGAATGTGACGAGTGCTACTTAAGACTAAAAACTGTAAAAGCATTAATCAAGGCAAATGAGCGCTTTTTGAAAAAAGGCTATAAAATAAAATTATTTGACTGTTATCGTCCTTTGGATGTTCAAGAAAAAATGTGGGCAATCGTTTCAGATCCAATTTATGTTGCAAATCCCAAGAGAGGTTCAATTCACAATAGAGGAGGGGCAGTAGATATTACTTTAGTTGATATAGATGGAAAGGAATTAGAAATGGGAACAAAATTTGATTATTTTGGACCAGAATCATCTCATTTATTTAAAAACTTATCTTCTGAAATAATAAAGAATAGAAAGATGCTAAAAAAAATAATGACTAAACACGGCTTTGAATCTTTTGATTCAGAATGGTGGCATTATAATTTAAAAGATGCAAAAAAAGACAAGATTTCAAATTTTAATTGGAAATGTGATTAATTATTATAACTTTTTACTTAATTCTGTATAATCTTTTGTGATTAATTATTTTAAATCTATTCGATACAATGAAAATAATCAATAAAAAATGAAGACGGCTTTGTTTTAGATTCGACTTTTTCTGAAACCAACTCTTTTTGAAGAAAGTATTCTTTTTCTTCATTGGCAAATCTAATTTTCATCAACATTATTGGTGAATTTTTTAAATCTTCAAAATCATTTTTTACAAATAAAAAGTTTGCATCCAATATTCTGTTATTTTCCTTATCAACAGAATTATAAATTAAATTATCACATTTACTTTCATTGGCAATTAAAGTGTAAATTTTTCCACTATTTAATTGTAAATAAATTCTTGACTTTTCATCAATACATTTAGGGGTAATAAAATCTTTGTTTTTTTGTATAATTTGAAGTTTTAAAATAGGAGTTCCATTATCTACAGCCAAAGTAAAAAATACTAATTCTTTTGAGTTACCAAATACCTTTTCATAAACTAAATTAGTTTTAGTCTCTTTATAATTTCCTAATGAGTCATTAATGTTTACATCATATTCACATTTTTTTTGAGAAAAAGCAACTGATTGAATTAGTAAAATTATTGTAATAATGTAGAAACGCATTTTTTTAAATTTTGTCGCAAATTAAAACAATTTTGCGATTAGTTTTATCTGTTGTGAAAAAAGAATACAATTCTCCACCATCTTTTATTTTCCATTTTTTTCGAAGTTCATCTACACTTTCTGGAAAATTTCTTGTGGTAATATTAGCCTTTGAATTTATCAAAAACTCCTTCATATTGGTCTTATTGTACTCTAATATTTGAGTAATTTTAAAACTTCTTCCAGGAAATTCAATTAGTTCTTGTGATGTATATAAATGAGAATGTTGGTGTAATTTAGATAATTTATAGTTAATAGCTATGTTATTGAAGCCTCCAGATTTTAGAATTGCACTATTAGGCTCGTAAAGATACTTTTTGGGTTCTGAATATGTAGGAAGATTATCATTAGTGACTAAATCAAATTCAAATTTCTCTTCCTTATCTTTTAAAATATTTATTGTTTTAATTTTTTGACTTCCTTGAAAGTCTTTTTTTAATACCCACAAAAGCTCTTTCACTTCATTATTGATGGCAACAACATGAATTTCTGAAACGTTTTTTAATTCTGATAAACCAGCGGATATGTCAAGTAAAGGAGCAGTTTTAATTAAAATATTGTCTGAAAAAGTAAAATATAAATCTAAATTTTCGGGTACGTTTGGTAAGCAATCTTTAAGCATAAAAACCTTTCCTTTAGCATCATTTCTTCTTGATGGATCAACATAAATCCAATCAAATTTTAAATTTAGCTTTTTAAGCGTTTCTAAACTATCACCATAATGACACTCAATGTTTTTAACAGAAAGAGATAAGAGATTGTTTTTGACAATATCATGCAATTCTTGTTTTAATTCACAGTGAATCACTTTTGAAAAAGCTTTGGAAAAATAATAATCATCAATCCCAAATCCACCCGTTAAATCTATTATTGATTCTCCAGAGGCTAATCTTGTTTTATAATTTGCGGTTATCTCTGAAGAAGTTTGTTCAATTGATATTTTGCTTGGATAAAGGATATTGTTAGTGTTAAACCATGTTGGAAGTTTTGTTTTAGCTTTAGCTTTTGAAGCAATCTGGGTTAAAATTTCTGTCCATGAAATTTCAGGAAACGGATTCTTTAATAAAGCAATTTTAGAAAAATTAACTTCTAAAGATTCGTTTATAAATTTTTGTACTTCAGACTTAAGTAAATCTTGATTCAAGGTTATAAATCTTTGGTTAATGATTGTATGATTCTGTTTTCGGGTAAAAATTCTTTTCCTATCACTTTTAAAATGGTGTAAGCAGGAACAGCGATTATCATTCCTAGTATTCCAAATAAAAATCCAAAAATAAGTATTATTAAAAATATTTCAAGAGGATGTGATTTTGTACTATTTGAGAAAATATAAGGTTGACTTATGTTATTATCTATAAATTGAACTACAAAAAATCCAATCATAACATATATGGTTGTTATTAACATTTCATGGGTAAATGTTCCTGTAAAATTTCCTAATAGTGTCAGTATTACAGCTAAAACAGTTCCAATTAATGGCCCTACGTAGGGTATTATATTTAAAAAAGCACATAAAAAAGCAATAATAAATGCGTTTTCTACACCAAAGATTAATAAAACGACTAAGTATAAAACAAAAATTATAAATAGTTGGAGTAAAATTCCTAAGAAATATCTTGAAAGAAGAACATTGATTTGAGAAACTGAATTTAATATTTTTTCTTCGTGCTCATCAGGAAGAATGTATTTAAAAATTCTCAAAAAAATTATTCGTTCTTTCAAAAAGAAAAAAGTAATAAAAAATACAGAAGCCAATCCCATTCCTATATTACTAATTGTGTTAAGTGTATTGTTTAAGAAATCTGAAAGGAAATTAAAATTTAATTTTGAAATTAAATTGTACTCCTTCATTAATTTACTACCATTAAATCCTCTGTTATCTAAAAAGCTTTTTATTTGAATTATCAACTCATTAATTTGAAACTGTAAAGCATTTGAGTCTAAAAGCGATAATTTTTGGCCTTGTGTAGTTATCAAAGGAATAAACATCATTATGAAGCCGAAAATAATTAATCCATAGAAAAATAGAGTAAAAATCACAGCTGTAGTAAGTTTAAATTTTAATCTTCTTCTAAGAAAATCTACAATAGGAGTTCCTATCATGGATAGTATAATAGAAATTAAAATGTATACTATAACAAGTTGTATTTTATAAAGAAAATAAATGACTAGTGAAATAAGTGCAAGTATTAAAACAGCACGAACAATACCATTTGCAATTGTTTTTGAATTCATTTGTGAATGATTTGAAAACGAATATAATAAAAAAACTCGCTACTAAGAGCGAGTTTTATCATATTATATCTACAAAGACTATCTAAAAGAAGCCCTAGCAGCCCCAACTGCAAAAACAGCATTCATTCTAGTTTTTTGACCTACTGAGAACATGTACATTCCTCTGTCATCAGTGTAATCCATATAGTTCATGTACATTTCAAGTGGAGTACCTGAACAAGTTGATCTATGTCCTACAGCTGGAACACCGTAGTTAGCTGTATTGTGAACTGGTGTATCAGATACTAAATCAGATCCACAAGTAGCGTCTCCCCAAATGTGACGTAAGTTTAACCAGTGACCAACTTCATGAGTTGCAGTTCTACCTAAGTTGAATGGATAAGTTGCAGTACCAGTATTACCAGTATATTTAGAATCAATTGCAACACCATCTGTAGCTGCAGCACCTCCTGGGAATTGAGCATATCCTAAAATACCACCGCCAATTGTACATACCCAGTAGTTTAATTTAGTAGTTGGAGAAGTTGCGTCGTAGATTTTTTCATTGCATCATTAGTACCCCAAGATGTTTTTGTCGTTGATTTACGGATAACTTGATCCAATACGAATCTAATATTTGTATTACCACTACGAACAGAAGAATAAGGATTGTTAGCTGTATTGTAATCAGTGTTAGTTGCAGAGAAGTCTCTATTTAAAACATCGATCTGAGATTGTAATTGAGCTAAAGAAATGTTTTCAGCAGAAGTTCTGTATAAAACATTAAACACTACTGGAATTTCCATAACCCCATTTACTAATCTTCCAGATTTGATAGCTTCGTCAGAAATTCTTTCAAATTCAGCCATTCTTGTTGCTAATTCTGGATTTGCTCTTAATTGAGCTTCTAATACTTCTTGAGAAGCACATCCTCTGTGTGCTGATGCATTTGAAGTTGTTGAAGAATCATTTGAAACTGCTTCATTGTCATTTTGACAAGAGAACATTAATAAAGCTGCAGAAGCAGTCAATAATAATTTTTTCATAGTTTTTTGGTTTGGTTAATAATTTGGTTTTTTAATTAATTGCGACGCAATACTAAATATTTTAAGTTTATTTAACAAAAAAATAAAGTAATTATTATTTTAATGTTCATTTTTTTTGATTTATAAAAATTGTTAATAACTTTAAAAAAGTAATAAATATAAGCCTTTAGGCTGCGTATATTGTTAATAACTTTTGTAGGATTTTTTCTTTTAATTTTTATTCTTTTAAAATCTAAATCTTTGATAATGAAAAAACTCGCCCAATGAGCGAGTTTTTATTTAATGAAATATTTTATATTATGGCTGAGCGAAAGAAAATCTAGCTCCTCCAGAAACAAAAATTGCATCCATTCTTGCTTTTTGTCCTGTTGAAAACATATACATTCCTCTGTCGTCTGTGTAGTCCATATAGTTCATAGTCATTTCAACAGGAGTCCCTGCACAAGTGCTATAGTGTGGGTAAGTTGGTACACCATAATTTGCAGTATTATGAACTGGAGTGTCTGAAACTAAATCAGATCCACAAGTTGCATCGCCCCAAATGTGACGTAAGTTCATCCAGTGACCAACTTCGTGAGTAGCAGTTCGTCCTAAATTATAAGGATAGCTAGAACCTGAATCGCTTGTTACACCAAAATATTTAGAATCAATAACTACTCCATCTGTTGCAGATGAACCTCCTGGAAATTGCGCATATCCTAAGATTCCACCACCTATAGTTGCAACCCATAAGTTTAATTTAGTAGTTGGCGATGTTGGATCAATTCCTCCTTGCTTTGTTTTTTTACAAGCATCTCTTGTTCCCCAAGAAGATTTAGTAGTAGATTTTCTAATCACTTGATCTAATACAAACGAAATTCCAACATTTGCTTTTACTCCTGAAAATAAAGCTGGTACTTGGTTATAATCTGAGTTTTGAGCATTAAAATCTTTATTTAGTACATCAATTTGAGACTGAATTTGAGCTAAAGAAATATTTTCAGCTGTTGTTCTATACAATACATTAACAACAACAGGTATTTCAATTTTCCCATTAACTAGTCTACCGGCAGAAATCGCACTTTGAGTTTGAGCTTCAATATCAGCCATTTTTTGAGCTAATGCAGGATTTTCTCTTAGTTGAGCTTCAAAAACTTCTTGAGTAGCACAACCTCTGTGAGCTGAAGCTGCAGTAGTTGTAGATTGATCTTCGTTAATGACATCATTGTCTTTTTGACAAGAAAACATTAATAATGCTGCCGAAGCACTTAACAATAATTTTTTCATAATTAGTGTGGTTTAATTAATAAATTATTAATTTTTTTATTAAATAGTTAAGCAATAATATAATTTTTTTTTAAACAAAACAATTTTTTACTTTCTTTAAATGTTACTTTTTTATTGTGTAAAAAATGTTAAATTTTTGATTTTATAAAAAAAAGCTAATAAAATCTGTCTTTCTAAAAATCTTATTTGTTTAAAATTCGTCATTAATAATAAGTGAAGAAGTAGGTGGTAAACAGAAAAGTTTAAAGGAGTATTTTTTTTTGATTTATAGTTATCTATGTAGTATGATTAGTTTTTAATTACTAAAAACATAATTAATAATGTTTGCACCCATTTTTAATGCTTTTTCTCTAACTTCTTTTGGATCATTGTGTACTTCGTAATCTTCCCATCCATCACCAAGGTCGCATTCAAAAGTATAAAGTAATACTAATTTATTATTAATAAATATT
>CBFHBH010000083.1:0-7933 GCA_965653735.1 uncultured Flavobacterium sp.
ATCCTTCAACCGAAAAACTTGCTAATAAAGGTATTTCAAATAAAGTTGTAAATAAAATGATGCAACAGCTTTTTATTGAAACGCATGCTTTATTTACAGAAACATTACCAACATATCTTTTAGAAGAACTACAATTGATTGCTAAAAATGCGGCATTATTTAATATACATTTTCCTAAAAGTCAAGAACTTTTATCTAAAGCTCAATTCCGATTAAAGTTTGAAGAATTGTTCTTCATACAACTGCAATTAATTTCTAAAAATCTTATTCGTAAACATAAAATTAAAGGACATGCATTTGAAAATGTAGGGTATTATTTTAATGAATTTTATACAAAACATTTAACCAATGCGCAAAAAAAAGTACTAAAGGAAATCCGAAACGATTTAGGTAATCCTGCTCAAATGAATCGCTTGCTACAAGGTGATGTGGGTTCAGGAAAAACAATTGTAGCTTTAATGAGTATGCTTTTGGCCATCGATAATGGTTTTCAAGCTTGTATCATGGCACCAACCGAAATTCTTGCAACACAACATTTTAATGGAATTTCAGAATTAGCTGAGTCTCTAGGTTTAAATATAAAATTATTGACTGGTTCTACTAAAACTGCTGACAGAAGAATCATTCATGAAGAGCTTGAAAATGGTTCTTTGCATATTCTTGTTGGCACTCATGCTTTATTGGAAGACAAGGTTAAATTTAAAAATCTAGGACTTGCCATAATTGATGAGCAACATCGATTTGGTGTTGAGCAAAGAAGCAAACTTTGGAAGAAAAACGAAATTCCACCACATGTTTTGGTAATGACCGCTACTCCTATTCCGCGTACTCTTGCAATGAGTTTGTATGGTGATTTAGACATTTCGGTTATTGATGAATTACCTCCTGGTAGAAAACCTATTCAAACGGTGCATCGTTATGACAGTAACCGATTAAAAGTTTGGAAGTTTATTCGAGATGAAATCGAAAAAGGTCGCCAAATATATATTGTTTATCCATTAATTCAAGAATCTGAAACCTTAGATTATAAAGATTTAATGGATGGTTATGAAGGTATTTCTCGTGATTTTCCACTTCCTAAATATTCAGTTTCTATTGTTCATGGAAAAATGAAACCTGCGGAAAAGGATGCAGAAATGCAACGTTTTTCTGAAGGAAAAACCAATATAATGGTAGCCACCACAGTAATTGAAGTAGGTGTAAACGTTCCTAATGCCTCTGTAATGATTATTGAAAGTGCCGAACGTTTTGGACTTTCTCAATTGCATCAGTTACGTGGTCGTGTTGGTCGTGGTGCAGAGCAAAGTTATTGTATTTTAATGACTGGACACAAACTGAGCAACGAAAGTAAAATCCGTTTGGAAACCATGTGTAAAACCAATGACGGTTTTGAGATTGCTGAAGTAGATTTAAAGCTACGTGGACCTGGCGACATTATGGGAACACAGCAAAGTGGTGTGCTAAATCTTCAAATAGCCGATTTAGTAAAGGACAAAGATATTCTTCAATTGGCTCGCCATTATGCCATAAAATTGCTAAAAAATGATCCTTCAATGACAAAACCTGAACACCAAAAATTACGTGAGGTTTTTATAGAACTTGGGAAAAAGAAAAATATTTGGAATTATATAAGCTAAATAATGAAATTCAAAACTTTAGAAAACACATCTATCTCAGAAATTGTAGAAGCTTTCAATCTTGCATTTTCTGATTATGTGACTCCTTTACAATTAACATTGCAACAATTACAGAATAAAATAATTGCTGAAGATCTTAATCTACATTGGTCTGCTGGAGCTTTTAAGAATGATAAACTTGTTGGATATATTCTCCATGGCCTTAGAGACAATACACTATATAATGGCGGAACTGGCGTAGTTCCTGAATTTAGAGGGAAACAAATTACCAAAAAACTATATGCTTTTATTTTTGAAAAAATAAAAAACAGTGACATTTCGAGTATTCAACTTGAAGTTATTACAGAAAACAAAAAAGCAATAAATATTTATGAGCAAGTAGGATTTGAAAAAGTTAGAACCCTAAATTGTTATAAAGGAGTTTTAAATTTTGAATCATTTATTTCATCCAAGGATGACTTAGAGTTTGTTGAAACAGATTTAAAAAGTATTGATTCAACTTTAGATTATAATGCTTCTTGGCAAAACAATAATAGTTCCTTATATAATCTTTCAAAACTCGAAGACATAAAATGTTTTCATTTATTACATGAGAAAAAAAACATAGGCTTTGTAATTTACAACAACACTTCCAGAAAAATTCATCAAATCAAAATCTGTCAGAATGATTTTGACAGAGAAATAATTTCAAAAGAATTATTTCATTTCCTGTCAAAAAAGTATTCTAATTCTTTTGTTGCTACAAATATTGACAATTCTTCTAGAATTACAAACGAAATTTTTGAATCAGTTAAACTAGAGTGTTTCTTACAACAATATGAAATGATAATGAAATTATAATAATAAAGCCTAAGATTTACTTAGGCTTTTTTTAAAATATTGTAATCGCAGATTATTTCTTACTCCATTCTTTGATACTATCTTCATTCATTTTCACATAATCAGCATTATTAGCACCTTTTGCAGCTTCTAAAGAAATTTTAGCTGTTTCAACTGCTGCTTTTTTATCTCCTAATTTAGCTTGAATTTGAGATTTTAAACGTGAATACCAATATGGCTTTTTCTCATGCATATCATATGCCTTAGATACATAAGTTAATGCTTTGTTTAAATCTCCGTTTGAAGTAAAATAATAATTAGCAGCATTATAGTAATCAACTGCTGAAGGACCTGCTAAAACTTTATCAATACTTTCCATTGCGATTTTTTGAGTTGGTACTTCAAATTTTAACGCTACTAAAGTTTTTTCCCATGAAAATTCTAAATTGGCAAAATTATTATCTGTATTATTAATTCCAATTGTAAAGGTTTCAACATGTCTATTTAATAATTCAGTTTTAGCTGAAGCTTTAAGAGCTACTTTACTATCATCCCATTTTTCAGGATTCCCCCAATTGTTTGTATCTGTATAGAAAAAAATCTCCCATTCATCAGCCTTAGGAGTTACATAAAGAGCATATTTTCCTTTTTTCAAAGTAGCTCCATTTATTACAACATCTTCAGAAAAAGATATTGTAGTATTAGCATTGGCACCGGTTCTCCATACTTTTCCAAAAGGAACTAAATCTCCAAAAATTACGCGCCCTTTTGCACTAGGTCTAGAATACTCAATTTCAACATCAGTTAATCCAACTTTTTGAATTAAAGTTGATTTTGGACTAGCTTGAGGAACTTTAATTTGTGCTTCAACAGACAAAGAAGCAATAAAAACTGCAATAGCTACAATAAATCGTATCATTTTATAAATTAATTTGTTTATTTATCAAAGATAAGTTTCTGGACTTTTTTTTATTGTTAATAAAACTATAAAATAAAAAGATTATTGTTTAATTTATTTTTAATTTTGTTAAACAATTTATCTAAATGAAGTTATATTCTATACATACAAAACAAAAATTTCCTATTACAATAGATACTGCTTGGGAATTTTTCAGTGATCCTAAAAATTTGAATACAATCACTCCCGATTCCATGAAGTTTATCACACTTTCTGGTGATGACAAAAAGATGTTTTCAGGACAAATTATTCATTATAAAATATCACCGTTTCCATTCATAACGATGCAGTGGGTTACCGAAATAACTCATGTTGAAGACAAAAAGTTTTTTGTCGATGAACAACGATTTGGACCGTACGCCTTTTGGCATCATAAACATTTTTTTACTGAAATAGAAGGAGGAATTTTAATGGAAGATATAGTACATTATAAAGTCCCTTTTGGGATAATTGGTCAGCTTTTTCATCCTTTGCTTGTTAGACCTAAATTGGAAGAAATTTTCACTTTCAGAAAACAAAAGTTAACCGAAATATTTGGAGTATTATGACAATTTTTTGGTTTAGACGTGATTTACGATTAGAAGATAATGTTGGTCTTTTTCATTCCTTATTTGAAAATGAACAAGTTCTACCCATATTTATATTTGATACCACTATCTTATCACAACTATCGAAAAATGATGCGCGAGTTACTTTTATACATGAATTATTATCTGAGATTCAAAAGAAATTAAAACTTAAAAATAAATCGCTAGCTCTATTTTATGGCAAACCGAAAGAAGTTTTTGAGAAACTAATTTCTGAAAATAAAATAACTTCTGTTTATACCAATCATGATTATGAGCCATATGCTCGTAAGCGTGACAAAGAATTAAATGATTTCTTCAAAACAAATGGAATTTCATTCAAAACTTGCAAAGATCAGGTTGTTTTCGAAAAAAGCGAAGTCATTAAAGATGATGGAACTCCTTATGTTGTTTATACTCCCTATTCAAAAAAATGGAAAGAGAAATTAAGCAAATCAACAATTAAAAATTTCCCTTCAGACGAATATTTAGATAAGATTATAAATCATGATTATCCGTTTCTTTTATTAGAAAACATTGGGTTTTCAAAATCTGATATAAAAGTTCCAGATTACAACATTAAAAAATCTTTAATCAATAATTATCAGGATACCAGAAACTTTCCGGCTATTGAAGGAACTTCTCACTTAGCTCCTCACCTTCGATTTGGTAGTGTCTCAATAAGAAAATTGGTTCTTAATGCTCTTGAATTTCAAAATCAAACATTTTTAAACGAATTGATTTGGAGGGAGTTCTTCATGCAAATCCTTTGGCATTTTCCACATACTATAAACAAAAGTTTCAAAGAAAAGTACGATTACATTAAGTGGGAAAACGATGAAGATAATTTCAAAAAATGGTGTGAAGGAAAAACTGGTTATCCATTTGTAGATGCAGGAATGAGGGAGCTAAATGCGACAGGACACATGCATAATCGTGTTCGTATGATTGTAGCCAGCTTTTTATGCAAACATCTATTGATAGACTGGCGCTGGGGAGAAGCTTATTTTGCAAACAAACTTCTGGATTACGAACAATCGAGCAATGTTGGAAATTGGCAATGGGCAGCTGGAAGTGGTGTTGATGCTGCTCCATATTTCAGGATTTTTAATCCAACTGAACAAATCAAAAAGTTCGACAAAGACTTAAAATACATCAAAAAATGGATTCCTGAACTTGAAACTTCAAGATACCCATCACCTATAGTTAATCACAAAGAAGCCAGAGAAAAGTGTTTAAAAGTATATAAAGAAGCTGTGGGCTAATATTCCCACAACTTTAAATTTATAGAGAATTTACATCAATTTCATCAAAATGTTTTATCACTCTATCTGCAAGAGATAAATCTTGATGCTTAGAATTAAAACTATCATAACCTATACAGTAGATATCTGCAGCTTTTGCGGCAATCACACCATTTGTACTGTCTTCAATCACCACACAATTCTCTTTAGGTGCTATAGAAAGTGATGCTGCATGTAAAAAAATAGCTGGATCAGGTTTCGATTTTGGAAAATCTTCACCACTAACTTTATGAGTAAAGTATTGGTTTAAATCAAATCGGTTAAAAACTCTATTTATAGTACTATTTGAAGCGGATGAAGCTAAAATTAACTGAATTCCATTAAAATGTAGTTTCTTGATTAAATCTAAAACACCATCAATTAATTCTAAATCGGGCTTAGTATCAAAAGCTTCATTGAATAAATGACGCTTACGCAGAATTAAATCTTCAACATCATGTTCTAAATTAAAATGTCCTTTTATTTTCTGAAAAACATTTCGAGTAGAATTCCCTGTAAAAGACGAGTACATTTCCTCTGAAACTTCAATTCCTAATTCAACAAAGTGTTGGTCGTATGCATATTTATGAACGGGTTCTGTATCTACAATTACGCCATCCATGTCAAAAATTACAGTCTTTATCATTACCTTTATTTGCAAAGTGACAAAGATACAAAGTCAAAAGTTTTTTCATCTCTAATTAAACCTTTTTAAATATCTTTAGTCAAACAGATTAAATTACCTCAATTGCAGGACGAAAAAGCATTTATAAACGAATTATTAAATCCAAAAACGCAAAATGAAGCGTTTCGGAAATTAGTACGTGAATACCAACGTCCGTTATACGCACATGTTCGTAACATGGTGCTAAATCACGATGATGCCGATGATGTTTTGCAAAATACTTTTGTAAAAATTTTTCAGAATTTAAAGAATTTTAAAGGTGAGAGTAAATTATATTCCTGGATGTATCGAATTGCAACTAACGAAGCGATAAATTTTATTAATACCAGAAGTAAAAAAAGTGGAATTTCAAACGAAGAATTAAAAGAAAAATTAGTCAAAAATTTAGAATCTGATGTTGATTATGACGGTGATGAAATTCAGTTGAAACTGCAAAACGCTGTTGCAACATTACCAGAAAAACAACAGCAAGTATTTAAAATGAAATATTTTGAAGAACTGAAATATGAAGAAATAAGCGAAATATTAGGAACTTCTGTAGGAGCATTAAAAGCATCTTATTTTCATGCAGTAAAAAAAATAGAGGATTTTTTAAATTCGAATTAAACCTTTTCCGTTTAATTTTGTCAAACAAATATGAAAAAGATAGATTTAGAAAACGATAAAAAAATAGAATCTGGTTTCAGAATACCAGATAACTACTTCGATTCTTTTGAAGACAGATTAATGCAACGCATATCTGAAGAAGAAAAAACTGTAAAGGTAATCTCTTTGTGGCAACGCAAATCAGTTTGGATATCAGGAATTGCAGCTGCAGTTGTAATATCAATTGGAACATGGATGTATTTTGAACAACAAAAAACTGAAAATATAGAAATATCACAAGAATATCTTGCATACGAAAATGATATCACCACAGAAGATATTGCGAAACATTTAACCGACGAAGAATTAACAAACTTAGAATTAGAAATAACTGATTTTGATACACAAACAGAATCTTATATAAATGAATACTTAAACTAAAATGAAACAACTTTTTATTATATTATTTCTACTGTTTAACACTTTTATTTTTAGTCAAGATAGGGATGAAAGAATTGAACGTGTTAAGGCTTTAAGAGTAGCATATATTTCTGATAGATTAGATTTGACTCCGGAAGAAGCGCAAAAGTTTTGGCCAGTTTTTAATCAATTTGATGATAAAATGGATGATTTGCATAAACAAAAAAGACAATTAATGTTCAAATTACGTCCAGAAAATGCATCTAATTTATCAGAAAAAGAATCGGCTCAACTAATGGCTGAGGATGACAGAATAGAAACTGAAATTCAGAACAATAAAAAACAACTGGTAAAAAATTTACAAGGAGTAATTCCAAATCAGAAGATTCTAATGCTTCGTCAAATAGAAATTGAGTTCAAGCAAAAACTTTTAAAACAAATAAAAAATCGCAGAGAATTTAGAAAATAAAAAGAGCCTAACGGCTCTTTTTATTTAAATGTTAATTTTATTATTCGATTTTTACCAGTCGCCACTGCTGATTTTTCATCAATGAATCGAAACGTCAGTAAATCTTTATCTTCTGCAAGTTTTGTCCAACTCTCTCCAGAGTCATTAGAATAAAAAATTCCGTTTGCTCCTACTTCTACAATTCCTTTTCCTTCGCTATTAGGAACATATTGGATACATGAAGCATAACCAAAACCCTCATTATTAGCTACAATCCTCCAGGTTTTCCCTCCATCATTAGTAATTGCTTTATTTTGAGAATTCTGTAAAGGTTTTTCGTAGTCTCCTCCAGCGATAATTCCTATTAAATCGTTATAAAAATCGGCACAGAAAGCACCTGTCATAGTTCCTCCTTGAATAATTGGAGTTTCATGTATTATCCAATTCTCTCCTTTATCAGCAGAAACAGCAACTCTAGATTTTTTTCCACCAGATACCATAAGCATGGTTTTATTTCTCAAAATTAAATTTG
>CBFHBH010000084.1:0-7674 GCA_965653735.1 uncultured Flavobacterium sp.
TTTAAAATCTAAACCTAAAGCCTGCGAAATTGTATTCACCATAAGTGTTTTAGCAAGCCCAGGAACCCCAACCAATAAGGCGTGTCCTCCCGAAAAAATACTCAACACAATTTGATTAACAACTTCTTCCTGACCAACAATAATTTTTGAAATTTCTTCTTTAAGCTCTTTTTGCTTTTGAACTAAATTTTGAATAGCAGCAACATCAGACATCTTGGAATATATTTAAATTAAAAAGAGTTAGCTTATACTTTGATAAAACTAACTCTTTTCTCTGAATTAATAAAATAATTATTTTTTTAACCAGTTATTGGCAAACTCGCAATCACGGTATTCTCCGTTAATTTTAATATGAGTTTCTTTAATTTTTTCTGTAGTCCATTTAGCAATTTCTTTTAACTGCTTTTCTTTTAATGCGAACTCTTTTAATCGAGTATAATCTTTAGAGTAGTCTGCAGTATGTTCTTCAAATTTATTTTTAACAGTCATAATTTTGTAGAACTTTCCAGTAGGCTCTTCATCTATAGTTGGATACGAAACCTCACCGTCTTTTAAATTAGCCACTACGCTATATAAACTTGGATCCATTTTTGTTAATTCGAAACGCTTGTCCTGTGTTTTAGGATTTGTTAAAACCCCTCCATCGTTTTTTGTCTCTTTTTGATCAGACATTGTACGAGCAGCTTCCTCGAAAGTGATTTCTTTATCTACAATTCTTTTTCTAATTAACTCGATTTTTTCTTTAGCTGCCTTCATGGCTTCTTCTGAAACTTTTGGAGAAATCAAGATATGTCTCAAGTCAACTTCTTGACCGCGAATTTTCTCTAAATAAATGATATGATAACCAAATTCTGTCTTGAAAGGCTCAGAAATCTCTCCTTCTTGCAAACTAAACGCAACATCTTTAAACTCTTTCACAAATTGAGTTTTTCGGTTCATTTTATAGAAACCTCCACTTGAACGAGATCCAGGATCTTCAGAATATAAAACTGCTTTACTAAAAAAGCTAGCCCCGTTTTCCAAAACATCTTTCTTGAATCCTTTTAACTGATCAATTACTTTTTGTTCAGCCTCTTTAGAAACTTGTGGTTTTACAACAATTTGAGCCAATTCCATTTCGGCACCAAAAACTGGCAAATCTTCTTTTGGAATTTTTTTAAAGAAATCACGAACTTCTTCGGGAGTAATCGTAACCCCTTCTACAACTTTTTTTCGCATTTCTGCAGTTAATTTATTGGTTTTGATAATTTCAAAAAGTTCTGTTCTAAAATCCTGCTCACTACTTTTTTTAAAGTACTCAACCACTTTTTCCATCGAGCCTAATTGTTCAACCATATAGCTTACTTGTTCTTCAAGTTTTGAATTAACTTCAGCATCAGTAACCACAATACTATCTTGAATTGCCTGATGTGCAAACAACTTTTCGTCTAAAAGCTGTTCAAACATCTTACATCTTGATATTTCTTTGGTATCAACTCCTTGGGTCTTTAATTCTAAATATGATTTGTCAATATCTGAATCTAAAATTACATAATCACCAACTACCCCAATAACCCCATCAACCTTAACCTTCTTATCTTGGGCATGTCCCAAAAAAGAACTCATTAAAACCGCAATGATTACGCTTATTTTACTTTTTAAAATCTCCATTCTTATTATTTATTTCTCTCTTATTTTTTCATTTCTGTTTTTAACCTCGTAAAAACATCCTGATTAACTGAAACTTTGAATTCTTTTTTAAGTTCAGAAACCCAATTATCTTCTAGATATTGCTGATAATCGTTAATTACCCTTCCTCTTGCTTCATCTAACGTTTTATTGCCTGCAGGTAATACTTTAAGTACATTATTTACAAAATAATGTTCTTTATCTTTATAAACATCTGACAAGCCTTCTTTTAGTTCTAATCCTTTAGGGAAATTTTCACTTCCTTCTTCAAAAAATTCTTGTTTAATCATGATGTCAACGATACCATTCTTGTTAAACTTTTCTTTTATTGCTTCAGCGGTAAGACCTGATTTAATCATTTTACGAGCTTGCTTTACAACATCTTCCTTAGTAGACGATGCTATTAAAACATCTCCTCTTTTTTTCCATTGATATTTGGTTTTGTTAGCATCATAATAGTTTTTAAGACCTAAAGAATCTTGTTTAGCCTTGTTCCAAATTTCTTTTTCCATTAAATCAAATAATAGCAAACCATCTCTGTACTCTTCTACCACATTAGCAAAGTCAGGGAATTCATTTTCTAAATTTTCGTTATAATAAAGATTTAATTGACTGTCAACAAATTTTGAATACAAATTATCAATTAACTTTCCAAATTGCTTTATTTTGTATTTTCCTTTTTTGTTGAGACTCAAGTTCTCTCAAAAAAGGTACTGCTCTTATCGATTTATTTTCGATCTTAAGCAATTCAATATTAAAATCCTTTAAATCAGTTGGCAAAGTCCATTTTTCTTGATAAAAAGCATCATTCACAACACTTTTAACTTTAGCTAAAGTTTTAGCATCTGTCGTTACTTTATATTTTTTACGTAATTTTTCAGTCAAAGAATTTGTAATCAACCTAGAGCGATCATCTTTGCGTATTTTAGTATCCAACTCACGCTCCATTTCTGATTGACTTTTTATTGGATGCTTTTCTATTAGTTTCACAATATGCCAGCCAAATTGGCTCTCAAATGGTTTAGAATAATCACCAACATTTTCTAATCCAAAAGAAATGTTTTCAAATTCTTCCGAACTTAATTGTCCAGCTGCAAATCTTGGAAGTACCCCTCCTCTTGGAGCTGAATTTTTGTCTTCAGAAAATTGATTTGCCAAAGCCTCAAAATTTTCACCTTGCTTTAATTTAGCATAGATTTCTTCGATTGTTTTCTTTGGTTTATCAACTTCAGAAGGACTATCTGTTGTAACTGTAGGTTTTAAAATCATAATATGAGCTACAGTCACTTCACCCTTATTATCACGAATATCTTTAACTTTCACTAAGTGGTAACCAAATTTGGTTCTTACTGGCATTGAAACTTCACCCACTTTAGTTTTATAAGCAGCAGATTCAAAAGGATAAACCATTCTAAATGCCGTAAAATAACCTAAATCACCTTTATTTTCTTTTGCTGACGGATCTTGAGAATATTTTTGAGCTGCTGTTTCGAAGTTTTCACCAGCAATAATTTTTTTTCTAATATCTACAGCTTGATTATATGCTTTTAAAGTGTCTGCAGGAGCAGCATTTTCATCAACAGTAATTAAAATATGAGATGCTCTTACCTCTTTCAACAAGCGTGCATAACCTTCATCAATAAGTGCTTTTGTCACTTTAGTATCTGAAGTATAATTTTTTGAAAGTTGTGTACGGTATGAATTAAGCTCACTTATATATTTTGAATTGTATTGTAATCCTAATTTGTTAGCTTTATTAATTTTTAGCTTATATCCTATGAATAACTCCAAGTATTTATCTAAGTCCTTTTGTGATTCGTCTTTAACTAAATCAATATTCTTGTTATATACCCTTGAAAATTCATCGGTATAATAAGGTTTATCATCTATAGAAAAAAGAACTTCTTTTTTGGTTTGCTGCGCAAAAGCAATTGCATTAATCAACAAGGCAGTCCCTAAAATCAACTTATTAATTTTCATTCTTCTGAAATTATTTACAGTGGTTTTGGTTTGTTTTTTTAAATAACGAACAAAAATAACAATTCGCTTACATTATACAAGTAAATTACAATCTATTAACAATATTTTAGTCAAACGAAAAAGGCATCATTTTATTGATGCCTTCAAAATTTTATTAAAAATTGATTTACATTTCAAGAATAATGAATTCACTTCTACGATTCATTTGATGTTCTTCTTCAGAGCAGTTCACTCCATCTGCACAACGATTAACTAATTGGCTTTCTCCATATCCTTTCCCTGTTAGCCTCTCTTTTGCTATTCCGTTTTTAATTAACCAATCAATTGTTGATCTAGCTCTTGCATTGGACAGTTTCTCATTATATGATGTTGTTTGACGGCTATCAGTATGTGATCTCACATCAACTTTCATAGTGGGGAATTGATTCATTATTTCTGCAATTTTTGCCAAATCTGCTTGAGCATCAGTTCGGATATTTGATTTATCTAAATCAAAATAAATAATTTTGATGTTGAATGTTTTTGCTAAATCAGTTCCTGGTTTAATCTCTTTAAGCTTTTTACTTATTGCAATTGGAAGATCTTCTTTGCCCGCAGATTCAGGAATTGTAAGATTTGCTTCTTTTGTTTCATAATCTATTCTTTCAACTCTTACATAATATTTCTGACCACATTTAACCTCAAATTGATATGCTGCTTTTTCATCTGTAGTAACTTTAGAGAGCAAATTGAATTTATCATCAAACAAAGACACTTCCGACCCTGGCAAAATAGCACCATTTTCTGCATCGGTAACAATTCCTGTCAACTCACTTTTACAAACAAGAGGCTCTTTTTCTATAAAACTATAAATATCATCTAATCCTTTTCCTCCTTTTCTATTTGAAGAAAAATACCCTTTACGAGTAGCATTATCAATAATAAAAGCAAAATCATCCATGGGACCATTAATTGGTGTTCCTAAATTCATAACTGGACCAATTGAACCATCTGGATTGATTTTAGTTACAAAAACATCCAATCCACCCAATCCTTGATGACCATCTGAAGCAAAATATAATTCATTATCTTGTGTAATAAAAGGAAATGTTTCTCTTGCTTCTGTATTGATTTCGTTTGATAATTTTTCTGGTGTTCCGTATTGATTGTCTCCTAAAATGGCAACTTTAAAAATATCTGATTGACCATTAGTACCAGGCATATCAGAAGCAAAATATAATGTTTTTTCATCAGGACTTAAGGCTGGATGGGCTACACTATATGAATTACTATTGAAAGGTAATTCGGTGACATTTTCCCATTTTCCATCACTATTCAAAACAGCTTTATAAAGTTTTAAATTTATTATCTGCTTATCATCTCTTCCTATTTTCCCTTCGGTATAATTATTACGAGTAAAATAAACCGTTTTTAAATCTTTTGTAAAAACTGGAGTATCTTCATGAAATTTAGAATTGATTGTTTTTGAAAAACGTTCAGGATTTATTAAATCACTCTCTTCTGTTCTTTTAGACACATAAAAATTTGTAAAAGACTGATTCGTCCATCTGGTTTGAACACGTGCAAAACCAGTAGTATCTCTAGAAGTTGAAAACACTACTTTATCTCCAAAGAAAGCTGTTCCATAATCTGACTTACGAGTATTTACACTTGTGCTTTTTACTTCATAACGTCCAGAATTTTTATCAATTACTTTTTTATAATCTCTTTGCTTGTTATACAAATTAGCACGAATATCATTTGTGGATAGCTTATAAAATTTATCTAAAAATTCATCCGCTTTTTTGTAATCTTCGGTTGACTTCAAAGTTTGTGAATAACGGTAATAATATTCAGGTTGAACAGGTTGATTCAGCGCAAACAATTCTGTATACCATTTATTGGCCTCTTTCAGATTTGCATTGAAATAATAAGAGTCTCCTAATTTCTGAAACAACTCAACAGATTTATATCCTTTCTTAGCTACTTTCAAATAAGTTTCGGTTGCATCAATATAAGCCAAGTCCTTAAATTGGGTATCTCCTTTTATAATTTTTGTTTGTTGCGCTTGAATCTGTAATCCAAATACTAAAGCACATATAATATAGATTTTTTTCATACTACAATTTTTAAAAGAATCTTGGAGAAACTACTTTATCAAATTTTCTAAATAATTCATATCTAAGAAAAATCTCATGTGAACCTGAGTTAAAGTTCCCTAATCTTGTTGTTTCTTTATCATAAGCATAACCAATCATCCAAGAATCCGAAAGTTGAAAACCAGCCATCGCACTTACTGCCGCACTCCATCTATAAGCTGCGCCAAGTGTAAGTTTATCGAAGAATAAAAAGTTGGCAGACAAATCTACCTGCAAAGGAGCGCCTTGAACCACTTTACTTAAAACCGAAGGCTTAAATTTTAATTCTTTACTTAAATCGAAAACATGACCAGCCAATATATGAAAGTGCATTCTTTCACTAGCAACATACTGAATATCATTATCATAATAATGGTTTTCTAAAATATATGGTACTGAAACTCCTAAATAGGTTTTATCAGAATACCAATATAAACCAGCTCCAACATTAGCAGAAAATCTGTTATCAATATTTTCTCTATTCAAGTTGTCATTTGGATTAAACAGCTTAACTTTATTAAAATCAACATTAAACATATCAGCCGTTCCTTTAACACCAAATGCTAATTTGAAATTTTCAGAAGTGGGAACATAATAACTTAAATCAACAGAAATAACATTATTATCAGAAGGACCTAATTTATCATTTACAAAGCTTACTCCTAATCCAAATCTTTGAGAAATTCCTAAAGGCGAGCTTATTGTTGCAACATTAGTTACTGGAGCACCCTCCAATCCTACCCATTGTGTTCTGTGCATTATCAAAGCACTCAAAGAACCTCTTGAACCAGCATAAGCAGGATTAATATTAGCAGTATTATACATGTACTGTGTATACTGAGCTTCTTGCTGCGCAATTGCGAAGAAACTATTCAGTAATAATCCTAATATAATTAATCTTAATTTCATAATCATTTTTTTAAAATTCTTCAGATATCAAATAATTATCTGTTTATATATAAGTATCCTGCTTTTTCTTTTGTTTCTCCATTGTCTTTTGTATACCTAACAATGTAATAATATGTCCCTTCAGGTAAATTATCATCCTTAGTTATTGTTGTTCTTCCTCTTGATTTTCCGTCAAAAGAAACATCGGTATTATTATACTTTTTAGCTTGATAAACTAAAACTCCCCATCTGTTATAAATTTCCACAGTATTGTTAGGATACTTATTTATTCCATCAATATAAAATATATCATTATCTCCGTCATCGTTTGGAGTCATATGCGTATAAATATCTATTTCTTCAATAGTATTAACAATAACTGTTACTATTGCTGTTGAGCAATTAGTTGGATTTAAAATCTCACAAATTGTGTAAGTTATCTGATATGTTCCAGCAGGCGTTCCTGGATTTACATCGACTGTACCATCAGGGTTCAACACAATATGACCAGTAGGATCTGGAACATCAATAGTCAATGTAACTTCACTTAATCCTGTAGGATTGCCATTTAAAGTATCATTTGCAAATACATCAATAACTGCAGTTCCACCATTTGATCCTGATTCCATTGTATGTGAATCATCATTCGCATCGATTACCGAAGCCGCAACCGTTACAACACTTATCACTGTATCACAGTTCGATGGATTAGTTACCTCACAGATAACATATTCTACATTGTATGAACCTGCAGGAGTATTTGCCGCAACAGTTACTGTACCGTTAGGGTTTAATGTAAGTCCTGTTGGAACACTTACTGGTGTTAATACTACCTGTCCAGGATTCGTGCCGATAACTACTGGCGTACCGTTTAACGTATCATTCAACACAACCGTTGGTGTTGTACCTCCCGTTGTTCCATTGATTGGACCATACGTCTCCGTTACTGCATCGATTACAGAAGCTGCAACCGTTACAACACTTATCACTGTATCACAGTTCGATGGATTAGTTACCTCAC
>CBFHBH010000085.1:0-7668 GCA_965653735.1 uncultured Flavobacterium sp.
AAATGTTCCTGAGGAATATAAAACCGAAATTTATGGGGTATCACAATATGCTTCAGACGAATACAATTCAATTGCTCCCAAATATTTAAGAAGTCTCTATTTACATGGAGCACACGATATTGGTCATGCTATGCAAGATTTAGCATTGGTGGGTTGTTCTTCTTTAGCATTGTGGGGAGATAAAACAGAAGATGGAGAGTTATTATTAGGACGCAATTTCGATTTTTATGCAGGAGACGAATTTGCAAAAGATAAAGTAGTTGCTTTCATCAAACCAGATTCAGGTCACCCATTTATGATGGTAACTTGGGGCGGAATGATTGGCGTGGTTTCAGGAATGAACAAAGAAGGACTTACAATCACTATAAATGCTGGAAAATCTAAAATTCCTTTGGTTGCCAAAACACCAATTTCTATTGTAGCTCGCGAAATTTTACAATATGCTTCAACTATAGATGAAGCTATACAAATAGCTAAAAAGCGTCAGGTTTTTGTGTCAGAATCTATCATGATTGGAAGTGCAAGAGACAAGAAAGCAGTGCTTATAGAAATGTCTCCAAAGCATTTTGGGGTGTATGAAGTTCCTAATCAGGATAATCAATTGGTCTGTACCAATCATTTTCAAAGTGAAGTATATAAAACAGATGAACGAAATATTGAACATATAAAGGAAAGTCATTCAAAGTATCGTTATGACAGACTTGAAGAGCTATTGGATCATCAAAACAAAATGACGCCTCAAAAAATGGCTGATATTTTAAGAAACAAAGAAGGCTTGCATGATAAGAAAATTGGCTACGGAAATGAAAAATCATTAAACCAATTGTTAGCCCATCACGCGGTGATTTTTAAACCTGAAAGCAGAATGGTTTGGGTATCTTCAAATCCATATCAACTAGGGGAATTTGTAGCGTATGACCTAAATAAAATTTTCAACAAAAAAGAAAATGATTTTGTAGCTTTAGCCACTGATTCTTTAACAATTGCCAAAGATAATTTTGTGTATTCAGAGGAATTTAAGGATTATGAAAAATATAGAGCTCAGAGTACTGTTTTTGATAAAATAATTGACGAAGAAGGAGTAGCATCACCTGAATTTATATCAGAATTTCAAAAGCTGAATCCAGAGCACTGGATTGTATATTATAAAGCAGGAGAATATTATTATCAGAAGAAAGAATTTCAAAAAGCAAAAGTTCAATTTGAAACTGCTTTAACAAAAGAAATTACAACACTTACTGATAAAGAAAACATAGAAAACTATCTTAAAAAGATACATAAAAAATTGAAATGATTCCGGTAATAGAAAAAGCATCAAAAGGAGAGATAAAGGAGTTTCAGGAGAAGAAGCTTAAGGAATTATTGGTCTATTTAAGTGAAAATTCACCGTATTATAAAGCATTATTCCAAAAAGAAAACATCAATATCAATGATGTAAATTCGATAGAGGATTTGCAAAAAATCCCTGTTACTAGTAAAACCGATTTACAACAATATAACGATGATTTCTTTTGTGTACCAATGCATAAAATTATCGATTATGCAACCACTTCGGGAACTTTAGGAAGTCCAGTAACTTTTGGATTGACCGATGAAGATCTAGAAAGATTAGCCTACAACGAAGCCATTTCTTTTGCTTGTGCAGGAATCAAAGAAGGAGATGTAGTACAATTGATGACTACTATGGACAGAAGATTCATGGCTGGATTGGCTTATTTCCTTGGATTGCGAAAACTAAAAGCTGGTGTTATCCGTGTTGGAGCAGGAATCCCTGAATTACAATGGGATTCGATTTTAAAATATAAACCAAAGTATTTAATCGCTGTTCCATCATTTTTATTGAAGATGATTGAATATGCTGAACATAATAATATAGATTATAACAATTCGAGTATTGAAGGTGTGGTATGCATTGGGGAATCGTTGCGAAATCAAGATTTTTCACCGTCTATTTTAGCTGAAAAAATAACAGAGAAGTGGAAAATTAAGCTGTATTCTACCTATGCTTCTACCGAAATGAGTACGGCTTTTACCGAATGTGAAGCTTTTTCTGGAGGACATCATCACCCCGAATTGATTATTACCGAAATTCTTGACGACAACGATAATCCTGTTGCTGATGGTGAAAGCGGAGAGCTAACAATCACTACGCTAGGAGTAGAGGGAATGCCTTTATTGCGTTTTAAAACGGGTGATATTGTAAAGTTACATTCTGAACCATGTACATGTGGAAGAAACACACACAGAATAGGTCCTGTTGTGGGAAGAAAGCAACATATGATTAAATACAAAGGAACGACCTTGTATCCACCTGCAATGCACGATTTGTTGAACTATTTTGAATCGGTGCAAAATCATGTTATAGAAATTTCTACAAATGATTTAGGAACCGATGAAATATTGATAAAGATTGCTTCTTCTAAGCCTTCTGATGAATTATTGTCTGAAATTAAAGATCATTTTAGAGCTAAACTTAGAGTAACTCCTAAAGTTGAATTTGTGCCTTCAGATCAACTTAATAAAATCATTTTTACTCCTATGAGTAGAAAACCTATCACTTTTATAGACAAAAGAAATTAATCTAATGAAAACTGTTCTAATAACTGGAGCCTCAAGCGGAATTGGAGCTGCTACGACTAAATATTTCTCAACAAACGGATGGCATGTTGTGGCTACAATGACTTGTTTTGATCATGGTAAAGAAGTGGTAGCATTGCCTATATTTTAGATGTGACTTCTACCGAAAGTATTGAAAAAGCCAAAGCTGAAATCCTCGCCAATCATAAAACCATTGATGCCATTATCAATAACGCAGGTATTGGTTATAGAAGTTTTGTAGAACTTTCTGAAGACGAGAAAATAAAGCATATTGTGGATGTGAATTGGTTGGGTGTGGTAAAAATGTGCCGTGCTTTTATTCCGGTTTTTAGAGAACAACAGTTTGGTCAGTTTATAAATATTTCTTCTATAGCAGGATTGGTAAATTTACCATTGGGAAGTTTTTACCATTCCACAAAAAAAGCAGTGGAAAGCTTTTCAGAATGTATGTCGTATGAATTATTGGATTTCAATATTAGCGTGAGTACGGTTCAGTTTGGAAATGCGCCAACTGCGTTCCAGAGCCATGTTGTAAAATCTGAAACGGGCGGAATTAAGTCGTATGAGCAATTAATGGAGAAAGTAACCAACATTCTTCATAAAAAGACAAAGAAAAACACCAATCTTACTCCAGAGATAACCAAAACACTTTTTAACATAGCTAACAATCCTAAAAAGAACTTTACAAGATATACTGTTGGTTTTGATGCCAATGCGATGAAAATACTTCGCTCAAAATTAGGTTATCGATTGTTTAATTCGGTGATTAGAAAGTCTGTTTTGGGGTAATTTATCAAAAAAGCAAACGATAGCTTTGCTCTACTAAGTTTCCTGACTTAGTTAGTAGATTTCTTTTTTTGCACAAAGTCAGGAGACTTTGCGCAGCGGGGGAGTGACGCTAAACCTTTGTTGTACTAAGTTATTATCGGTGTAAAAAGTTTACATTATTCTTAGAAATCCATTACTCTATGAACTCTATAGGCTAGATTCCTTGTTTGGTCAGGAATTACACGGAATATTTTTACATGTGGGTAATAAGTTTGTTGAATAGTTGATATAATATGAACTTCACTTGAATGATTGTCGAACAAATTATGACCAATGTATATATTCCTAAGTGCTTCACGAGGAAAAGTAAGATATCTGTTTTTTGGATTACCTAGTTTGGCTATAATACGCCATTCGTTTTCATATTCCCAATATTTAATTTTTGAGGTGAGGAGTACAGTTTCAGAAAGAGGAAAGTCCTTTTGAAGCCTCTTCATATGTGTAGGATATATAACCTTTTTCCATTCTAGACTTTTAAATCTATCAGTAAATAAAAATCCTTCAAAATTATTAAATTGAAATTCAAGCATAATTCCATTATAATTATTGGTATAGTGTGCCCACATCAATGGATTATTTTGTCTATCAGAGAATGAACAGATACCTATGTCTTCAAAATGATTTCTGGCTTTATCCTTTAAATGTTCAGGATGTTCATAATCAACTATTAAAGTCTTATTGCAATCAAAAGGATCATTGAAATCAGCAGGATTAGTCAGCCAAAAATATCCTTGCATCAAGGAAGCAATAGTATTGTTATTAAAGGGGACATATTTAAATAAAATAGGGAGTTTTTCCTCAATCGTTTTACCATCTTTCAGAATTTCATGTTTTCCAGTAGCTTCATTAAGCTTGACTTCGTAAGATTCATCTATTTTATAATTAATCATATTATGTTGGAATTAAGCTAAATTTATCGATATGGTTTTTTTATTGTTTACAACTCTCTTGTTAAATCACGATGCTCGGATTTATAATCCGAGAGCTATCGCACGGAAAACATTTCCGCGCTATCAGGTGCTAATATTTAAATAGTATTTTTCGCAGGGGAATCATTTTTCAGCGTTATCGGGGTAGTGTTTTTATAAATTATCTATGAAACACTCAAAGAATGGTTTCTCACGGTAAATTGTTTGAAACTTTTCTTTGTCATTTTGAAAGTCTAGAATTGATTTATGTTGAACGATTTCATTTTCTTTTGTAAGATAACAACCACTAATTATACTTTTCACATTCTTAAAATCATAACCCTCTGGAATATCAAAGAATTCCCAATTCCAAGATGTTCCAAAACTTAATTTTTTATTATCATTAAACTCAAGAATAAAAGCTGTCCAACTCATTGCAGTTTCACCATGTACTTTACGAAAAACTTCAAAAGGAATAGCAAATCTACTTTTGGATACATTTATTATATCATAAATATTAATATTGTTTCCTTTTGTCACAAAATTCTTTACTATTTCCCTGTACCCAAAACCTTTTGATTTATTTGAGAAAATACTTTTGTTAGATTGTTCTTCTTTAAACCTTCTGATGGCTAAATCAATTGTTTGTTCAGGATTTCTAAAAATTACACACGGTAAAAATGTTCCATCTTTCAATGTTACTGAAGCCCTATAACTTAATCCATAGGTATTATCTTGAAAAGGTTCTATATTATTTTTTAGAAAAGAAATAATTTCTATTTCAGTTACTTTATTCATAGGATTAATTTGTGTCTCATAAATAGCCAAAACTATTTTAAACTAATTTATGTAAAATCCTTTATATAAAAAAAGGCCTATAATTTAGGCCTTTTTGTTTTGTCAATTTTTTTAGAAGAAGGAAGCTGTTTAATTCCCATGTTGTAGAACGTAAACGCTTGCATATCTACATTTCCTGTATCGTTGCAGAAACTGATTTTCCTGCGCCATGCCCTGCATTGATATCGATGCGTATTAAAGCAGGATTACTTCCTGATTGTTTTTCCTGTAACTCGGCAGCAAATTTAAAACTATGTGCAGGAACCACTCGGTCATCATGATCTCCAGTAGTTACCATCGTTGCAGGATATTGTATTCCCTTTTTTACATTGTGTACTGGAGAATAGCCTTTTAAGTATTCAAACATTTCTTTAGAGTCTTCAGCTGTACCATAATCATAAGCCCAACCAGCACCTGCAGTAAAGGTGTGGTAACGTAACATATCCATAACACCTACGGCTGGTAAAGCTACTTTTATTAGGTCTGGACGTTGTGTCATAGTAGCACCCACTAATAAACCACCGTTAGATCCTCCTTTAATAGCTAAATAATCTTTTGAGGTGTATTTGCTTTTCGTTAAATATTCTGCGGCAGCGATAAAGTCATCAAATACATTTTGTTTTTGCATTTTAGTACCAGCCACGTGCCATTTTTTACCGTATTCACCACCACCTCTTAAATTAGGAACGGCATAAACTCCTCCGTTTTCTAACCAAACAGCATTAGCAGGGATTTTTGTTCCGTCTTTTGAAGTGTAAAACACTTGTTTTGACTCATAATCCTCTGAATTGAAATCTACTTTAGGTTTTTGATAGATGTCAGATTTTCCACTGTTAGGTTCAAACGAATAAATGGTTCCTGGTGTAATATAATTTGTGAAAGAGTAATACAATGTTTTTTCTTCTTTTTTACCTCCAAAACCGCTTGCAGTACCAATTCCAGGTAACGAAATCTCACGTACTAATTTCCCTGAATAGTCATATTGTTTAATCAAAGAAACAGCGTCTTTCATGTAGTTTGCGAAGAAATATCCTCCGCCTGTTGATGGAGAAAGTACATTTTCTGTTTCAGGAATAAAGTCTTTCCAGTTTTCTTGTTTAGGATTTGAGAAATCTGCCGTAACCACTTTTTTGTTAGGAGCGTTTAAATCGGTTACAATAAATAGTTTTGTGCCTTCATTTTCGATGATATAACTCGAATTTTTAAAATTATCTACAATTGTGATAATTGGACTGTTTTCTTGCGTTAAATCTTTTATATAAAGCTCGTTTCCGTACGTTGAATTGGCAGCCGTAATGATTAAGTATTTATCATCATCGGTTACACTTCCACCAACATATCTTCTTTTTTGATCGGCACCAAAAATAACTTTGTCCTCTTTTTGCGATGTACCCAGTTTGTGGTAATACAATTTATGTTGATCAGTTTTTGCAGACAATTCACTTCCTTTTGGCTTATCATAACTTGAATAATAGAAACCTTCGTTTCCTCTCCATGACACACCGCTAAATTTTACGTCTACAATAGTGTCTTCTAATATTTTTTTGCTGAAAGCATCCATGATGATTACTTTTCTCCAATCGCTTCCACCTTCAGAAATGGCATAAGCTACTTTAGAACCATCTCTTGAAAAGTCAACGCCTCCTAATGAAGTAGTCCCATCTTTTGAAAATGTATTTGGGTCAAGGAAAATTTCTTCTTTTCCACTTTCATCTTTTCTATATAAGACCGATTGATTTTGTAATCCGTCGTTTTTATAGAAGTAGGTAAACTTACCTTCTTTGAACGGAGAACCTATTTTCTCATAGTTCCATAACTTTTCCATTCTTTCTTTGATGGCATTACGATACGGAATTTTATCCAGGTAACCGTAGGTAACTTCATTTTGTGCTTTAACCCACTTTTCAGTCTCTGTAGAACGGTCATCTTCTAGCCAACGATATGGATCGTTTACTTTGGTGTCAAAGTAATTATCGATATGATCTATTTTTTTTGTTTCAGGATATTTTATTGAACTTTTTTGTTGGGATGTTTGGGAATTCATAGATAAGCTACAAATTATTGCAGTGATGGTTAGTGAATTTTTCATAGTCGTTTTTTTGATTGACTACGAATTTAAAGAAATTAGTTGTTAGAATTTTGTTAAATGAAGGAGTTGAAAATAATTAACTTTATTCAAGTATTTTTTATTTTATAAATATTTTGTTTTGTAATTTTTTGTTTTATATTTGCACCCGCTTTCGGGGTGTAGCGTAGCCCGGTCATCGCGCCTGGTTTGGGACCAGGAGGTCGCAGGTTCGAATCCTGCCACCCCGACGAAAGTTAAATCCTCATTGTGTTTGCAGTGAGGATTTTTTTATTTAGAGTTTTTGTTTATAAAACTATTGAAAACTGTAATGGAACTTTATTCCGTATGGTATTTAAATTGTCTATTTTTGGAACTCAAAAAAAAGTATTATGTCAGATTCTATAGAAAAAATTAAATGTTTTTCCTGTT
>CBFHBH010000086.1:0-7630 GCA_965653735.1 uncultured Flavobacterium sp.
CCGCTACTCGCCAATCCATTTAAACCATAATGCGGTAATTTATCCATATAAGTATCATTTGTATCAATAAAATTTGGCTCTACCATTGTTGGTAAAGTTGCATCGATAGTATAGTAGCCGTCCTGTATGTTTCCAGTTTGTTGATTTACTGGAACAATCACGTAAACGTGTGTAAATTCTTCAGGTTCAAAAGTTGGTTGTTTTATTTTGCGTATGTAATAACGCAACCCAAGTTGTGCCAACAAGCAACCTACTATAATTGTGTAGCTTTTACAATCTATACCGTCGTAACGTGTTTTCCATGCGCAAGCTGGTGAGCGTAATAGTTGTGCTTTGCCGTCTGCTTTGTATTGAAAGTGATTGTATGCAAATGAATGTATTGCGGAAAGCGTTGCAGTTAGTTCGTTTCTGTTAAGCAATTTTGCAACTTTTTCAAGTTGCCAATTGTGTTGCAATATTTGTTTTACGATTAGTTGCACCGACAAATAAGTATCGCCCTCACCGAAAGCAACTTTTTCACAAGCTGAATTTGGAATGAGAGCGTTATACTTACCGCCGTTTTGGACTTTTCTAAACAAAAAATTACTCACTATGCCTTATTTGTAACTGATGATTGAGTTACAAATTTGAGTTGCTTTTTTGTTGCAGGTTTAGTTTTAGGTAGTCTTGGTAAGTTTTGGTAAGTCTTGGTAGTTTTTAGGTGGTCTTTATAGCTCTTTTAGTGATTAAAAACTTTAGTTGCAACTATTTGGGTTTTTAAACCAGTTGTCAAAAAGTTTTTGCTCTTTAATATCGTCAACGTCTTTTTTTCTGTGCTTGTAAATTATATAAGCAAGCCAAAAACAGCATAAAAAAATTATAAGTGTGAAATAATTAGGGCAATATTTGTCAAGAAATTGAGCGAACGCAACAAGAGATTTTTCTATTTTTTTCATCAGATACAACAAATTATAAAGGACTTTCTAACCAATTATTAAATTTATTAATGGAGTGTTTTAATACTACCAGTATCATAAAAATGATACAAAAAATATGATCTGAAATAATCAAATATTTAATGCCAGAATAGATGTATAATGCAAAATTTATGCAAAGCCAAATAAACATTAAGCTATAAAAAATCGCGTGTTTTTTTGTTTTCATGATTTTAGTCTTTATAATTTATAATTTAGTTGCAACTATTTAGGTTGCGAAATTGCAAGCAACTTCGCATAACAGTCAATTGACGACATTAAAACGTCGTCAATCTTGGTGTTAGCAAACAGCTAATAACGAAAGTCGGTAAAATGAATAATCGCCATTGGTTCGTTTAAATCATAATCTTTAAACCATTCTTTAAAATCAGAATAGGTCAATCCATCATTTTCAGCTAATAATTCAACGTTAGGTTCTGCTCTATTATTTATAATTGGATATTTTAAGGAGCAAACACCGTCTTTATCTTCTTCAAACTCTATTTTTTGAACGCTAATTCCAGACGCTTTGCTTAAAATTAAAAATTCTATTTGCTTAGAATTATAAGGCTTGCCTTCCCATTTTCTTAATGACAAAACCGCGTTACCTTTTTCTATTTCTTCAAATCTTTTTTTCCATAACAAATAGTTTCCACGTATTGTATGAATTTTGGTTTTGCTATATATTTTTCTGATAAAACCAGTTTCTATGCCTGATTTTTTGTGTGTTTTTGGGAAAAATTCTGAAACAGTAAGAACATACGTTTTAGGTAGCCGATTTGCTAACATCGGTTTTGACGCATTGCTTTGTTTAGTGGAATTATCGTTTTTCATATTCGTTTAGTTTAAAAAATTAATATTAGTTTTCATAAGTCGCAACGACGACAAAGCCGAGAACCGTTATACGTCATATTCTATTAAGTTAACTCCGTTGTTTTTTAGTAATTCTTCAAATGGTTTCACTAGATATTCTACTATATCCTCGTGTAAATCTGAAGACATTATTAATTCTAAAATTTTATCTCGACAGTTACTTACTTTTACCAAATCTTTAATTTCTGATTTTGAATAATCATCAAATGAAAATTTAATTTGTTCAGTATTTTCAAGAACATTTAAAGCTTCATCTATACTGGAAATTCTTCTTTACTTTGAATTTCCATGCGTGTAATTTTCATTAATAAATTTCTTTTCTGCTTTTAGTATTTCAATTGCGTGTTTCATAATTATAGTTTTAAATAGTTATTATTCGTTTTATCAATCTCAAACAACTGACGTTTCAATTTTAGTTGCTCGGTTTTCATTTCTTCAATTTTTTGTTTCACTTCATCGTCAGGAACATAGCCGTTAGGGTAGCCATTATCGATAATAAACAAAAGGACTTCTTTTGGTTTTAGTAGTTGGTTATGTTCTTTTTCAGTAGCTGGAATATTTCGGTTTTTTTTGATTATTTCCTGTATTTCGGCTTTTACTGTTTTAGCGGTCATGCAAGTCTTTTTTACTTCTTATACTGGTGATTTTTAAAATTGATAAGTTCATTTTTTGACTGATGATTAATTGATGATGATTGAAACTAAAATTTGTTATTTTGAGTGAAATTTAATTTTAAGACGATTTCGTATTAAAAAGGTGTAATGTTGCTCCTGACCCTCTAAAACTTTCTTAAAATGCTTTATTTTAAGTTGTTCGCCAACTAAAGTTGAATATTTTCCCGCTCCAATGAGTTTTGTGCCTTTTTTATCGGTTTCTTGATACTTAATAACAAAGTTTCGGTTAATGATTGCATTAGTTGGATTTGATGATTTTTTAGCTGGCATAACTTAGTTTTTTAGAGTGTTCTTGAATAGATAAATAACTTGTTTTAACTAATGCTTTTGCTTGATTTACTTCAACAGCATTTCCAATGAATTTTTTTTGCTCGGTTTGGTTTCCGATTAACTTATAATCTTTAGGAAATCCTTGAATTTGTTTTAACTCAGGTATGTTTAACATTCTCATTTTAATGTCAATAATTCCATAACTAACCATAAATTCTTTAATTTTAATCATGGTTTCAGAATCACTTTCGTAAACTGGAATAGTTATTTCTCCTAATTCTGTTGATACAAGGTAAAGAGGTGCTTTGTCCTGTCTCGCAACAACTGTACAACATGGGTTTTCAATACTTCCATTATTTCCACCCCAAGACGGATTGAAAATATATTGTTTGGCTTTTACCAAATTAAATTTGGGAACTGTTGTTAAAGCACCTATTGGCTTTTCAATTGAAGTTGCAACCCCTGTACCATATTGTTGATCTATAAAGTTTACATCAATTTTTGTAACTCTGTCTTTTGTTGTTATGGTTGGTGAGGGATTATCAATTGAGTGCAAACCAAAGTTTCCATAATAAGTAGAAAGATGTGAAGCAGTTACTATTGCTTGACCTCCAACAGTTGTAACTGTACCAGCAGGCTCATTTACTGAAATTACTTTTCCCTCTGGTCGACCTGAGTAGTATTTTTTAAGGAAAACAGATTTCACCAAAGCATGAGTTCCATTTGTGCAAATAGTTCCCATAGGCTTATTAATTGAATTTACTTTTTGTTCAGGATTTATTTTACCTCCATTGTATCTTTTAGTAAAAACATCATCGCCGGTTGCAACAAATTTTAAAAGACCCGCATAAATTCTTTTTAGAGTATTCTCGGAAAGATTTTTCTTTCTAGTAAATATACTTTCCCCTTCATCATTTAGGTCTAAAACCTCTCTTACTGGTTTCCATTTTTCCATTGGGAACAAAGAACTTTCTACTTTGTCCTTTGTGTGAGTTTGTTCAGGCCATTCAATTGGGTAATCATATTTAGCAAACTGTATGAACAAACGTTCACGGCTTTGGTAAGCCCCATAATTTGCAGAATTTAATATTTTGGCATCATATCTAAATCCGTAAGATTTTACATTTTCTATCCATTTAATATAGTCCTTGCCGTTTGTTCTTGAAATTGGTTTTCCATTTTCATCAAGAGAACCCCAACTCATAAACTCCCTTACATTTTCAACCCAAAAGTAATCAGGGTTAAGTTCCAGGAGATACATAAACATATGTTCAGCTAATGTTCTACTATCTGCATCTTTTCTTTGACCTCCTTTTGCTTTTGAAAAATTGGTACACTCCAATGAAGCCCAAACTTTAATTTTACATTTTGGAAATTCTTTTCGTAATTCTTTTACTAAATATTTTAGTCTTTCAACTACTTTAAAATCTCTTATGTCTTCTGTAAAGTGTAATGTGTTTGGGTGATTCTCAGCATGACTTTCAATTGCTTTTGCATCATGATTAACACAAGCAGCTACAAACATATTTTTAATATCTGTAAAATGAATTCCTGTTGAAGTACCACCTGCACCACAAAATAGATCAATCCAAAAAACTAATGGTTCTTTTAAATCTGCATTTAATTTAACATGATTTATAAAGGCTTTTGTTTCATTTTTAAGTTGTGTATTTGTCATAATTAATTTTTTGATTAAAAAGGATAAACTGGAACATAAATTTGCTTGTTAGCATATAGTTCTTTGAAAGTATTCATGTCAGTATTTTCATTGAATAGATAGAGTTTTTTATCAAAACAAACTCCAGTACTTTGTAAGCAGTAATATGGTTGACTATTAAAAATAGGACTGCCATTGCTTGCCGGAAAATCATTTTTAGTTGCTAATCGCAATTCGATTTCTTGAATAATTTTTATTGTTTCTTCCATAATCTAAAAATCTAAATCTGTTTGTACTCCGTTATCTTCTTGCTTTGGTTTGTTTATTTCAATATTTAATGTTGTTTTTGTTTGTATGTATATAAATTCTTTAGTTGAGTTTTTACCGTCAGCCTTTGAAACATTCATTACAAAACGACCTTGCGAATTGGCTAAATCGATAGGGTTAAAAATCCAAGCTGGTTCACCAGTATCTTTATTTTCACGATTACGAACGTTACAATAATCTTTTAAAGCTTTTTTGAAATTATGGGCGTTTTTAGCGTTCTTTTTAGCGGTGTGACAGTAATCCTCGTAAATTTCTTCTTTAACAATTTTTACGTTTAGCTTTTCTTCTGTGAAGTAACTAGAAGCCCAATCCTTAAACACATCTCCAAGACCTGCATTAAGGTTATTGATAACAATATTGTCCATTGGTGCGGAAAACTCATTACTTATGTTTTGCAAGTAAAATTGACAGCATTGCATCAGGAAGTTGAAAAACAAGTTGTACTGTTTTTTATCCCAATCATAAAAAAGCTGGTGTCCGAAGTCTGAAGAAACTTTTCGTTGCTCAAAATATCCCTCTGTTTTTTCGTGGTAGTAGTCTGAAACCGAAACAAAAAGCAAACGGCCAATGTCTGAACCTGTAAGATTAGGTTTTCCGTAATTGGTAGTCCAAACCATTTTAGCCGCATCAGAGAAATCAACTACATAAGGCTTTGTATTTTTTGGGTTTACACGTATTCCAGTTGTAATTTTTGTATAGAAAAATTTTAAATCTAAATAAATGTCTGCATCTTCAATCTCAATCATTTCGTTGTTTTCGTCGAAACCGTGAAATATATGCTTATCGTTGGTAATTGTTTTGTCTTTACCGTCTATCTGAAAGTAATTTTTAAGAACCTGCTTTAATCCGAAAGTAAATAATGATTTTCCGCTTCGTCCGTTTGCATCGTCATTGCTATCTTTAACTAAATCGTCCATGATGTATAGCAACTTTGCGTAATCTGAACGTTTGAAACGGTGTAAAATATAACCAATCCCATAGCATTTGTTCAAGAAATGTTGTTCCTGTGTGATTTGTTCAGATTCAGTTAAGTTGCAACCGTTTAGGTTGAATTGATTTTCTTTGAAGTAGTTTTCTTTAGCCGTCTTTTTTTCTTCGCCTTTGTATTTTTCTTCTAAATCCTTGCGCCAAAAAACACGAGAAGTATTTATAATGAAATTCATATACTCACAGTTATTGTAAAGTATATTCACGCGATTGTTTCCGTTTGCGTCTTGGTAGTATTCAAATAACTTATCTTCTTTAAAAATATCGTGTGAAACAATACTTTTATCAAAGGCATAAACATTGTTTGCTTTATGGTTTACATCGATGTTATCGGCAGTAACTTTTGCAACTAGATTATTGAAGTAGAACAACTGATAATCACGACCACAATTTTTGAAGTTTAATTTTATACGTCCTAATCCCTCTAATTTGTCTTTTCCAAAGTAGTTTGACGATTTAACCAAGTTGATTAAATCTAGGTTGCAACCTTTTTCTTTTAGATATTCTTCACAAAAATTTCTAATGATCTGTGGAGAAACAATTTGTACAACATTGTTTTTACCTACTCTTATAAAAACAATTTCTTCAATGCTGGTAATTTCAACGTGTTTGCGCTCCTGTACATACGTAAAGAAGTTGTTAGCATTTAAAAAGTAATGTAAGTTTGAAAGATTTAGCTTGTATGATGTGCTTTCACCACGACCTTTTGAAGTATCAAAAAACTTACAACGCAATGCAGATGATTTAAGCAAGTCGAATTTTTCGACAACTTTTTCAAATTCTAAACTTCTGTAAAAAGCTAACCAATCACGAAAATCTTTACCGTTAGCAACCATTTTTTCAGGTTGCAACCAAATCGATTTTAAATCCCAGTACGTTAAAGCATAGTCGTTACCGTATTCTTTACCAGCGTTGTCAATATCAGGAATGTTGTAAATGTTTTTACAGATTGTTTTAAGTAATAAATAATTTGAATAGCTTAATTTTTCCTTTTCAGAGTTAAGCCAAATTGCATTTTTACCCAATGAAGCAACGTTTAAACCGTCAGAACCTCCTGAACACATAAAAACTTCATCGATTAGTAGTTCGTTTAGTTCTTTTTGGTATTCGTCTTTTATTTCTTTGGTTTCAGCTGTACGAATACGCTCGCGTATTTCTTTAATGTAGTCAACATTTACCTGATCTAATAAACGTTGCAACCCATGAACATAAGTTTCAGGTTTTTTACCTAAATAACTGTGTTTGGTGCTTTTCCCTTTTGCGTCTTTTATTGCTTTAGGTTCATATAATTTTGCCCAAGTTTCTAGGTTGTCTGAATAACAGAAAATAGGATAATTATCAGTTGCAGTAATTCGTAAAACTGTGTTACGTTGTGTTTTTTCAGAAAAGAATACTTTTTCGTAACTCTCAACTTCATAAAAATTGTATTCAGAAAAAATAACATTATCAACGAAACGACCCAAAACAGCCGTATTTTTTACTTTTTCTTTTACAACAATTTTAAAAGTTCCTACCTCTAAATCAGTATCTTTAAACTCAACTTCAGGTTTATAAAAAACTGATTTTGTTGCTAGTGAAAAATCATCTGCAATTTTACTTATTGCTTGACCGTAACCGATATTAAAATAATCACTTACAAAAGTTACTGGAGAATAACTTTTACCTCCAAAATCAACCAAGAAATAAATGTTTTCAGGCGACTTGCGTAAGTAACTACTTGGAGTTCTTTCAGTATCTCTAAACTTAAAGGCTTTTTTACCGTTTTCAACCCCAGTTGGTAGGTTAGATAAATACTTTGTGTAAATATCTAAACCGCCGTTTGTGGCTTCGTGTATTTGGTCAATAGTTATTGGGTAGTTAGTCATTTCTTCGGTCAGAATAGGTTAAAA
>CBFHBH010000087.1:0-7629 GCA_965653735.1 uncultured Flavobacterium sp.
TGACGTCTATTATATGTGATACTCCTGCTGCTATAATTTCTTTTATCGACGGTGAGCGCCAATGGTACAAAGCAAAGGTTGGTACAACAAATAATGAAGTAGCCTATGAAGAAACCATTTGCCAGTATGCTATTTTACAGGATGAAGTTTTAGAGATTTCTAATGCCTTAGAAGATAGTCGACTCATCAATAACCCTCACGTTCGCACAGAAAACGGGGTTCGTTTTTATATAGGTATTCCATTAATTTCAGACAACGGTCACGCAATTGGATCTGTTTGTGCTTTTGACATTATTCCTAAACATCTTCCAAAAAATCAAGTTGAAGCGTTAAAGATAATTGCAAAACAAACCATGCATTTGCTTAATATTTCCAAACAAAATAAAGAACTAACAAGTGAAGTTAGAACTATTTTAGAAGAAAAAATTAGTGAAGCAAAGAAAAAAATTGAAACCACTGAAACAGCTTATAATACTCTTTTCAAAGCTATTGAGAAATCAAATGCTGTAATCGAGTTTTCGCCTAATGGTATCATTGAATCCGTTAATGATAGTTTTCTTGAGATTACTGGCTATACAAGAAAGGAATTAATAGGACAAAACCATGAAATCCTTTTGGATGAAAAGGACAAAAAAAACAATCATCACTTTTGGGAATTACTAAATAAAGGAAAATTTAAATCTGGAAGATTTAAACGTAAGCATAAAGATGGTTCTGCTGTTTGGATTCAGGCATCATACAGTCCTATTTTGAATTCAAATAATGAAGTAATTAAAGTAACTAAAATAGCTCAAAACATAACAATTGAGATAAAAGCTCAAGAGGCACTTGAAAAGGCAAAATTATTAGCCGATGATTTAAATATTCAAAAAGATCATTTTATTGCTAATGTTAGTCATGAGATTAGAACACCAATAAATGCTGTTCTAGGTTTTACAGATTTACTTTTAGATGAAGAAAAAAATGAAAGAAAAATTAATTACTTAAAATCGGTAAAGACTGCTGGAGATAGTTTATTACATTTAATTAATGATATTCTTGACTTGTCAAAAATCGAGGCGGGCATTTTTCAAATAGACCACTCGCCTTTCAACTTATTTGAAACTATAGAAAATGTCTTTTCGATTCTATATTTAAAAGCAGAACAAAAAGCATTAATTTTTTCAAAAATTATAGATCATAATGTCCCAAAACATATTGTAGGCGATAAAAATAGATTAACTCAAATATTAATAAACTTGTTAGGCAATGCCATCAAATTTACTTCAGAGGGTCGAGTTAGTTTAATAGTAACTTTAGAAGATAATTCAACATTAAAATTTGAAGTATCTGATACTGGTATTGGTATTCCGGAGGACAAATTAAAAATAATTTTTGGGCGTTTTTCACAAGCTCAAGAAAATACATCAAGACAATTTGGAGGTAGTGGTTTAGGCTTAAATATTTCGAAACTCTTGGTTGAGAAATTGGGCGGAAAAATAGATGTACAAAGCAAACTAAATTCTGGATCAACTTTTTATTTTAACATGCCTTTTGAATTAAGCTCAGAAGAAAAAATAAAAGAGTCAAAAATTAAGTTTTTACCTAGTGCTAATAAAAATTCTGTGAATGTTTTAATGTGTGAAGACAATGAAATGAATCAAAAATTGATGACTGAAATTTTTTCGAGTACTAAACATAAATTAACCATTGCAAATGATGGAAATGAAGGACTTGAACTACTATCTAAAAACAATTTTGATTTAATTTTAATAGACATTCAAATGCCAAATTTAGATGGTTATCAAACTACAACTATCATTAGAGAAGAACTTAGATTAGAGATTCCTATAATTGCCATAACAGCTCACTCAACAATAAAAGAAAGAGATAAATGTTTAGCAATGGGCATGAACGATTATGTTTCAAAACCATTTAAGAAAGAAGAATTATTTCATAAAATAGAAAACTTGGCTTTTTCAGAAGCAAGTATTAATTTTGATGAGAATAATATTACATCGAAAAAAACTGATTCAGTACTTTCCCTAGAATATCTTGAGGAAATGTCAGCAAATGATGAAGAATTTTTAAAAGAGATGCTTTCACTTTTTGTTACTCAAAGTACTGACAATAAAAATTTGATGATAGAATTTTTAAATCAAAAGAATTTAGTCTCAACAAAAAAAACGGCACATAAACTAAAATCGTCTTTTAGTGTTATTGGAGCTGATGTTTCAATTCTTGATTTTTTTGAAAATTTGAGTTCAGTAAACGAAAAAAATATTGGAACATATTTAAAGCGATTAGAAAAACAACTAACCTCTATTTATATAGAAATTGATAAAATTTTGAAAAAAAATTAATCATGAGAATTGTTATTATTGAGGACGAAGACATGCTTCGTAAATCATTAGCCTTTTTCCTTAAATCTAAAGGCTTTGAAATTGATGAATTTGATAATGGGCTTGATGCAATTGAATTTATAAACATAAATCATGCTCTTATAGATGTAGTCATTACCGATTTGAATTTACCTTTTGCAGGAGGAAAACAAGTTATACATGCCTGTAAACAAATTAAGGATAGTAAAATACAAATTATTGTATTAACCTCTTCGAGTGTTGAAAACACAGAATTGGAAGTATTTGATTTAGGAGCAGATGATTTTGTTTCGAAACCTTTTAGCCCCTCGGTTTTACTAAAAAGAATCGAAAAATTAACTTCATAATGAAGATGCTTTCATTACAAATAAAAAAAATCACTTTAGTAGTATTTCTACTCTCGTATGCTATTGGCTTTACTCAAATAAATGAAGAAAAAGTTTTTAATGAAGCAAAAACCAAAGCGGCTGAACAAAAATATCATGAAGCCATACAACTGATTAATCAACTTTTAATACAAAATCCTAAAAATTTAGATTATAAATTATACTTGGCACAAGTTAATTATTGGTCAAATAATTTTGAGATTTCAAAAAAAATAGCCTCTGAAATAGTTTCTGAAAAACCTGAATATCAAGATGCATATGATTTGTTAATTAAGGTCTATTTTGCCCAAGAAAATTTTTCTGATGTTATCCAAAAAGCCGAAGAAGGAAAAAATAAATTTCCCTTAAATAAAGATTTTTACAATCTGCAACAAGCATTGGCTTATGAAAAAATGAGTAATGATACAGATGCTTTAAATACAATAAAGAGCATTGATACAAATTCATCATTTGCAAAAGATGCTAAATATCTAGAAACTCAAATACTAAAAAAGAAAAAAAATACCGTTGCAGTTGGGCATTTGTTTAGTGATTTTGAGAATTCAGCTTCAGCCATCAACATTACTCATTTAGAATATTGCAGAAACCTAAACAGCAATACTTTTATTGGTCGAATAAACTACGGTAGCTCAAATAATACAAATGATTTTCAAGGTGAAATTGACGCTTATTTAAAAGTAAAGAGTAAAAGTTATTTATATCTCAATTCTGGATTTTCTGCAAATGAGAAAATTTTTCCTCAACATAAATTTGGAGCCGAATATTATCAAGATTTCAAAAAAATTAGTTCATCGCTTGGCTCAAGGTATTTATATTTTGATTCCGAAAACAAAACATTGCTTTTTACTGGTCATTTAGGATTGGCTTTAAACCAATGGAAAATTGAATACCGTCATTATTTGGCTGAAACAAATTCTGATTGGTTTTCATCTAGTATTTTAAATTTTAGAAGAAACTTTGAAACAACAGAATCGTTTGTTCAACTTGATTTACAATATGGCACATTGCCTTATTTTTTCTTAAACAATGCTTCTTTTCAGAGACTAAATGCATTTCGTATAGGTATTAATAGTAAAATCCGAATCGAAAAAAATTATTTCATACAACCAATTGTAATGTTGGAAAGAGAAGAATTCATTCCGGAAAACTATAGAAACAGATTTTCTTTACAATTCATTTTAACTAAACGATTTTAATACTTTGGATTTTTTTAACCGACATTATACTTTTCAGGTAAAACTACTTTTAGTTTTAATAGGGGTATTTTTGGTTGCTTTTATCATATTTTTTACCCTTACTTTTTTAAATCGTTTTAAACGAATTAAGAAAAACGAACTTAAAGAAAAATATCAAAAAGAAATAGATCAACTTTTATTTGAACTACTTTTTGATGAAAACAATTCGGTAAAAGATGTTGCCAGAAAATTCAAAGATGAAATTGTTCCAACAAAACTAGTAAAAAAAATTACGCTTAAATCAATCAATTCTCTTCACAGGAATTATACGGGTGATTTAAAAAAGAGGATAGAAGAATTCTATATCGAATCAAACTTAACAACTTATTCTCTAAAAAAAATAGATTCTTATAACTGGGCAAAAGTAGTTGAAGGTATTAGAGACCTGTCAAATTTAAATTACCAACCTGCTTATGAGATTATTTCTTCAAAATTAAACCACAAAAAAAGAATTGTTCAAAAAGAAGCTTTTATTGGTGTTATTTTACTAAAAGGACTGGATGAATTGGTTAAATTAAAAGATTGTGAATTATATTTAGACGATTGGACACAAAGTAATATTTTATATGTAGTTAAAAGAGATGTTATGACTCTTCCTGGAAAAATACATTTACTTTTTGACTCTAAAAACGAGACTATAATATTATTAGGAGCTAGAATTTTACATTATTTCCAAGCGAAACATTTATTACCACTCTTGGAAAATTATGATACAAAAAATATAAATCCAATTATAAAGGTGAAATTAGAATCAATTATCAATCAATTAAAAAACATACATCAATAATATGACAGGTATTCATTGGTTAGACATAGTGATTCATGTTTTTAATTACTTCATTTTAGGATTTGCCATTTCAGTAATGGTTTCCTATCTGGTTTTGGCCTTTATTTCAGCTTTTGCCTTAAAAGCCTATCATAAAAAAAATCGTTTCGTAAACTACAATGCGCTTTTAGCACTTTCTGATACTCCACAAGTATCTTTAATAGCCCCTGCCTATAACGAAGGTAAAACGATTACTGAAAATGTAAAATCACTGCTATCAATAAATTATAACAATTTTGACGTAATTGTTGTCAATGATGGTAGTAAAGACGATTCGATTCCAATTTTAATTGAAGCTTTTGAACTTGAGCTTACAAACGAACAATATTCACCTCAAATTGAAACTAAAGAAGTTAGAGGTATATATCGTTCTAAAAATCCTTCCTATTCAAAACTTGTAGTTGTAGATAAATTTAATGGTGGAAAAGCTGATGCTCTTAATACTGGAATCAATATTTCAACAAAACCTTATGTAGTTTGCATTGATGTAGATTGTATTATGGATAAAGATGTTTTACTCAAGTTAGCTAAACCATTTTTAGAAAAATCAGAAAAAAGAATTATTGCCACTGGTGGTGTTGTTCGAATTGCCAACTCATGTGTAATTAAATCTGGAAAATTAATTAAAGTAAATGCTCCTGACAATTGGGTTGCACGCATACAAGTCTTAGAATACTTAAGAGCATTCCTCTTAGGTCGTATGGCTTGGTCCAAACTTGATGGTTTACTTTTAATTAGTGGTGCTTTCGGAATGTTTGATCGTGAAATTGTTATTGAAGCCGGCGGTTATAATACCAAAACGGTTGGTGAAGATATGGAACTTGTGGTACGAATGCGTCGTTTTATGATAGATGAAAAAAGAGATTACGCAGTACAATATATTCCTGATCCATTATGCTGGACTGAAGCACCGGAAAGTTATGAGATTTTAAGAAAACAAAGGAGTAGATGGACCAGAGGAACCATGGAAACTTTATGGATACACCGAAAAATGATGCTAAATCCTAAATACAAAATGATCGGGTTAGTTAGTTATCCTTATTGGCTCATGTATGAATATTTGGCTCCAATAATAGAATGTGTAGGTTTACTGATCACACTTTTATTTGTTTGCATTGGAATATTAAATTGGCACTTTTTTGCTCTTTTAGTATTAATGGTTTATGTATTTTCAATTATGTTTTCAATGTTAGCAATATATACAGAAGAAGCAACATTTAGAAAGTACACTACCCTAGCCGATTTACGAAAACTTGTTTTTATTGCTCATCTTGAAGCAATAATCTTTCATCCGTTTACTGTTTATGCAGCCATTAGAGGAAATTGGGAAAAAATCAAAGGGAATAAAGGTTGGGGTGAAATGACCCGAAAAGGATTTAATAAAACCAATTAATAAAAAAATCCCGAAGTTTTAATCATTCATTGATATCAAGAATTCTTCGTTGTTTCTTGTTTTCTTGAAACGATCGTTGATAAATTCCATCGCTTCCACTGGATTCATATCTGCTAAGTACTTGCGCATAATCCACATACGCTGAATCGTTTTTTCGTCCAATAACAAATCATCTCTACGAGTACTTGACGACGTTAAATCAACAGAAGGGAATATACGACGGTTAGCAATCTTGCGATCTAACTGAAGTTCCATGTTACCTGTTCCTTTAAATTCTTCGAAAATAACTTCATCCATTTTAGAACCAGTTTCTGTTAATGCTGTTGCTATAATGCTTAGTGAACCTCCATTTTCTACATTACGAGCTGCTCCAAAGAAACGCTTTGGTTTTTGTAAAGCATTAGCATCAACACCTCCACTCAATACCTTTCCAGAAGCAGGTTGTACTGTATTGTAAGCACGTGCTAAACGCGTAATCGAGTCTAATAAAATTACCACATCGTGACCACATTCCACTAAACGCTTTGCTTTTTCTAAAACAATATTAGCAATTTTTACGTGTTCTTGTGGTTCTCTATCAAATGTAGAAGCCACAACTTCTGCACGCACACTACGTTGCATATCTGTAACCTCTTCGGGACGTTCATCAATAAGTAATACAATCATATAAACCTCAGGATGATTTGCAGCAATAGCATTTGCAATATCCTTAAGTAACATTGTTTTACCGGTTTTGGGTTGAGCCACAATCATACCACGTTGTCCTTTACCAATAGGTGAAAACAAATCGATGATACGTGTTGAAATTGAACTACCTCTTTCAGCCAGCTTGAATTTTTCAGTTGGGAAAACTGGTGTCAAATGATCAAAAGAAACCCTGTCACGAACTACTTGTGGATCATGACCATTAATTTTTAATACTTTAACTAATGGGAAATATTTTTCACCTTCTTTTGGTGGACGAACTACACCTTTTACAGTATCACCCGTTTTTAAACCAAACAAACGAATTTGTGAAGTTGATAAGTAAATATCATCCGGAGATGCTAAATAGTTATAATCTGATGATCTTAAAAAACCATAACCATCAGGCATCATTTCTAAAACACCTTCGCTTTCAATAATTCCTTCGAACTCATAATCTGGTTCACGGAAATTTGTTGTCTTTTTATGTTTTTGATTTGGATTTTGGTTAGGATTATTATTTTTAAATCCTTTTTCTGGATTTTCAGTCTCTGATTTTACTTCAACTTCTTGAGATTGTGGTTGAGTTTGAACTACCTCATTTTCAGATTCTAGGACAGGAGTGTTTTGGTTTGAGGTTTCATTTTCAGAAATTTGCTTTTGGCTTTTTTGCTTGTTATTTTTTTGAAAACGATTATTTTTTGGATTACGAGTATCTTTAATTTTTTTGGTTTGTTTTTTTAAA
>CBFHBH010000088.1:0-7612 GCA_965653735.1 uncultured Flavobacterium sp.
AAGTTGGTTCCTGCTGCGAAAAGCCATTCGCAAAGACTAAAAGTAAAAGCAAATAAAAATAATTTGTTTTCATGGTATTGTTGATTTCTAATTATATAAAATTGGAATTGTTGTTTTAAAGCTTACCTTTTTTGATTTTGGTTCTATAAATTGAAATATTATGTTTTCTCTGGTTGTGGTATCTTTTAAATTCACTAACAGTTCTAAAGTTTCTCCTGCTGCAAGAGTGACCTTGTTATATTTGAGTTCAGTTATGGAAACTGAATCAATATCATCTTTTATCTCAAGTATTACTTTAGCAGGAAACTGTATCATATGATCGTATAAACCCGCATTTACCAAACGAAGTAAAATTGATTTACTAGTATTATTTTTATCTAGCAATCCTTTTATATTTTCAATTTTTTGCCCATTTATGCAAAAAAAATTAGGTGTATACTTTGGAATGAGAATTGGGTTGTTTGAAGAATCATATTCGGTACCCATTAGCGTATCAGTATGCCATTTAGAATCTATTTCATGGCTACACCAAAGCACTTCCTTAGTAAGCATTTGAGATTGTAAATTATTATTATCAGGCTGTATAATGATTACTCCAAACATACCTGCCTGAAGATTAAAAGGATAATTTTCTGGACTATAATACAAATAAGTTCCTACTTTTTTAGCTAAAAATGAATAATACCCATGCTCCATATGATGTATAGATTCATTTTTGATGAGTATTTCTCCATTCTTGTCTTTTTGCACAAAATCGATTTTCTTGCAGTACAAAGACACTGGATTTCCTTGTGAAATGTTCCAAAAATCAAGGTGTATACTGTCACCAACTTTTGCATTAATGGTGCAGCCCGGAAGTGTAACTTGTGCAGCTAGAGATTTTGTAAATCCGAAGGTGCGAATTTTTTTATTTTTGTTTATAGTCAAAACACCCGTTGTTCTGCCAATGATTAATTGCTCATTCTGTGAGAACAAAGCAACATTCCATAAAAGCAAAAAAGAAATTATTGTTTTGGCTAATTTTTTTTTCATCACTTACACAAAGCAAAAAGAAGCTTTATATAACAAATGTACTTCAATTTAAAAAGGAGAAAATGCGTAGAAATACTGGGTTTAAGCAATAAGTTATTTTAATATTTTGTTTGATAAGTTTACAACCAAATAAAAAAGCCGTCTCATTAAATAAAACGAGACGGCTTTTTTATATAAACTAACTTTTTAGTATTTCAATAATTCTAATAGTTCTGTTTCAAAACGCTCTTTTGGTAAATACTGGTCTTCAAGCGATTTCATGAAAGGAATCGCAGATTCTAAACTTCCAACACGCTTAACTGGTGCATCTAAATGCTCGAAGCAATTTTCCATAATCATTGAAGAAATATCACTTGCGACTCCTCCAAATAAAGTATCTTCCTGAAGAATAATTACTCGGTTCGTTTTCTTAACCGAAGCATAAATAGCTTCCCAATCTAATGGTTGTAATGAACGTAAGTCTAGTAAATCGGCAGAAATCTCTGGATTTTTAGCTAAAGTTTCTAACGCCCAATGCACTCCAGCTCCAAAAGATATAATAGTAACATCATTTCCTTCGATCAGCAATGAAGCTTTTCCTAATGGCAATGTGTAATAATCTTTGGGCACATCCTGATAAACACTTCTATACAATTGTTTGTGCTCAAAGAACATTACAGGATTTGGATCATTAATGGCAGTTGCCAATAATCCTTTGGCATCGTATGGGAAAGCTGGATAAACTACTTTTAAACCAGGAGTTTTAGTAAACCATGCTTCATTAGTTTGTGAGTGGAAAGGCCCTGCTTGAGTACCACCTCCACAAGGCATACGTACTACCACATCTGATTTCTCTTGCCAACGGTAGTGTTGCTTTGCTAATAAGTTAACAATTGGATTAAATCCTGTTGAAACGAAATCGGCAAATTGCATTTCTACAACTGCTTTGTGTCCGTTAATTGATAATCCGTTTGCTGCAGAAACAATTACGCTTTCGCAGATTGGAGTATTACGAACACGATCTTTTCCAAATTTATCTACAAATCCGTCAGTGATTTTAAACGCTCCTCCATATTCTGCAATATCTTGTCCCATTATCACTAAATTTGGATGACGTTCCATCGATTGGCTTAATCCTTGAGAGATTGCATCAATAAGGCGGATGTTTTCCAATTCATCAAAATGATCAATTTGTTCATATTCCCATGGACAATATACATCGTTCAATTCTTCATCTAAATCAGCCACAATAGCTGGTTCTTCTTGTACTTTTGCCCAATCTGTATCAATTTCTTTTTTAATTTCTGCTCTAAAAGCTTCGTCTTGTTCGTCAGTTAAAACAGCTGTAGCCTTCAAATAACTTCTATAATTTTCTACTGGGTCTTTAATAGCCCACATATCCATTAATTCCTGTGGAACATATTTTGTACCACTTGCCTCTTCATGCCCACGCATACGAAAAGTCATAAACTCTAATAAAACAGGACGAGGATTCTCAATCATAGAAGCTTTTAATTCTGAAATTAAATTATACACTTCTAAAATATTATTACCATCTACTATATGGCTTTCCATTCCGTAACCAGCACCTCTATCAGCCAATTGCTTACAACGGTATTGCTCATTCGTAGGTGTAGATAACCCGTAACCATTATTTTCAATAACGAATAAAACTGGTAAGTCCCACACTGAAGCTACGTTTAATGCTTCGTGGAAATCACCTTCAGAAGTAGCTCCTTCTCCAGTAAATACCGCAGTAACTTTTCCGTTTTTCTTTAATTTATTAGCTAAAGCGATTCCATCAGCTACTCCCATTTGAGGGCCAAGATGAGAAATCATACCAATAATATTGAACTCTTGTGTTCCAAAGTGGAATGAACGGTCACGTCCTTTTGTAAATCCGTTGCGTTTTCCTTGCCATTGAGAAAACAAACGGTGTAATGGAATTTCTCTTGTAGTAAACACACCTAAGTTACGGTGCATTGGTAAAATATATTCATCTTTGTCTAAAACTGAAGTTATACCTACCGATATTGCTTCTTGACCAATTCCTGAAAACCATTTTGATACTTTTCCTTGACGGATAAGAATCAACATTTTTTCTTCAATTAATCTTGGTTTTAATAACTTTTTATATAAATCTAAAAGCTGTTCGTTGGTTAAGTTCTTTCTTTCGAAATTCATTACTAATGGTTTTTTAAATCGCTTTCAAAAGTAATAAAAAATAACAGAAACTCTTTGCATTGTTATATTTTTTTAAAATGTTGATAACTTTTAAAAATAAATAAATAAATTTATATATACATTTGTAAAATCAAGGTATTCCCTTGAAATTAAGTTATTAACAAAAACTAAGTACAATGCAAAACATTCCAAGTGTTGACTTACGTGATTTCCTATCGGGCGACCCGGTACGTAAACAAAAATTTGTAAATGAAATCGGAAAGGCATACGAAGAAATAGGCTTCGTAGCATTAAAAGGTCATTTTTTAGATGACAAATTAGTTGAAGACTTATATTCAGAAGTTCGTAACTTCTTTTCACTTCCACTAGAAGTAAAAGAAAAATACGAAATTCCAGGTATTGGAGGACAAAGAGGCTATATTTCTTTCGGGAAAGAGCATGCTAAAGGTCGTTCAGCTGGAGACTTAAAAGAATTTTGGCATTTTGGCCAGTATGTGGATGCCGATTCTAAATATGCATCAGAATACCCTGCCAATGTTACTGTAGAAGAATTACCTCATTTCAATGAAGTAGGTAAAGAAGCATATAAAATGCTTGAAAAAACTGGAATTTATGTATTAAGAGCTTTGGCACTATACATTGGACTTGATGAGTTTTATTTTGATAAATATGCAAATCAAGGAAACAGTATTTTAAGACCAATCCATTACCCTCCTATTACTAGCGAGCCTGCTGATGGTGCTGTTCGTGCAGCAGCTCATGGGGATATTAATTTGATTACCTTATTAATGGGTGCTCAAGGTAAAGGTTTACAAGTACAAAATCATGATGGCCAATGGATTGATGCTATTGCTGAACCTGATGAATTAGTAATTAATGTGGGAGATATGTTATCACGCCACACAAACAATAAATTAAAATCTACGATTCACCAAGTGGTAAATCCGCCTAGAGAATTATGGGGTACATCTCGTTACTCTATTCCTTTCTTTATGCATCCGGTGAGTGACATGTCACTTAACTGTCTACCTGAATGTATTGATGAAAACAATCCTAAATTATATGAAGATATTACCGCAGGGGAATTCTTATATGAGCGTTTAGTAGATTTAGGTTTAATTAAGAAGTAATTCTAGTATAATATAAAAATTCCAAGTTCCATGAAATATTGGGATTTGGGATTTTTTCTTTTTGTAATTTTATAAAAAATGGATTTACAAGACCAATTAAAAAACTTATTTCCTGATCATATTCCTTCCAATGAACCGGAAGAAATTGAAGAAACAGAACACGAATTATATGTTCAAAAGGAACCTATAATTTGTAAGTATGAAAAAAGAAAAGGGAAACCAACCACAATTATCGCTGGATATGAAGGTGAAGACGAAGACTTTAAATTGTTGGCCAAAGAAATTAAAAACAAACTAGCTGTTGGCGGCAGTTTTAAAGACGGAGAAATCATTATACAAGGTGATTATCGCGATAAGATTATGACAATTTTAAAAGAAAAAGGATTTAAAGTAAAACGCGTAGGCGGATAAATATTGATAAAATGAGTGAAATTAAATCTTCAGAATTAATTCTGAACCCTGATGGAAGTGTGTATCACTTAAATCTTAAACCAGAGCATATTGCACACGATATAATATTTGTAGGAGATCAAAACAGAGTAGAAAAAATTACAAAATTCTTTGACTCAGTTGAATTCTCTACTCAAAAGAGAGAATTTAAAACACAAACAGGAACACTAAAAGGAAAGCGTATTACTGTTATGTCAACAGGTATTGGTCCTGACAATATTGATATTGTAATGAACGAGCTTGATGCATTAGTAAATATTGACCTTGAGACGCGTCAGCCAAAAGAAACATTAACAAAACTAAATATTATACGTATTGGAACTTCTGGATCTCTACAAGCAGATATTCCTTGTGATAGTTTTGTAATGTCTAAATACGGATTAGGTTTAGATAATATGCTACGCTCTTATTTGATTGACGATATTTCTGAAAAAGAGATTGAAGAAGCTTTCATATCACAAACGGATTGGGATTTACGCAAAGGAAGACCATACGTTGTAGCATGCTCAGAAAAATTAGAAAAGTTCATTGAAAGCGACCAAATTCACAAAGGTTTTACAGGAACTGCTGGTGGATTCTATGGCCCTCAAGGGCGTGTATTACGTTTAAACATTCAAGATGAAAACTTAAATAGTAAAATGGATGCTTTTAATTTCAATGGTACTCAAATGACTAATCTTGAAATGGAAACCGCAGCTATATATGGCCTTGGGAAGCTTTTAGGACATGAAACATTATCTTTAAATGCGATTATTGCAAACAGAGCAAATGGTACTTTTAGTGCTGATCCATATAAAGCTGTTGATGAATTAATTGCTTACACATTAAAAAAACTATCAGAACAATGATAAATTTTTACTCTTATCAGATTGAAGAAACAATCAAGGAAACCAAAAAATTACACATGATTAACATCAATTGGGATTATGGTTTTAAGTCTTCAACTGATAAGTGGTCAAAAAATGAAATATTAGGCCATTTAATTGATTCGGCAATAAATAACCTAAAAAGGTTTACAGAATGTCAATTTTCAAATGAACCTTATTTAGTTACAGCCTATAATCAAGATGAATTAGTAAAACTTAATAAATATCAAGAAAGAAAATTTGATGATTTATTAAAATTGTGGTGTCATCTTAACAAACAAATAGCTTTTATTTTTAAAGACATTTCAGAGGAACAGCTAAAAACAAAAATTAACTTATATGATTTATCAATTTGTGATTTGGAATTTTTAATTGAAGATTATATCACACATATGAAACATCATTTAAAGCAAATTTTTGAAATATGAATTTAAAATTTGAGACTGATAGACTAATTCTTCGTCCATTGGAAGTTTATGATGTAGATGATTTTTTTGAAATGAATAACAATCCAAATGTGAATAGGTATTTGAGAAATCCTTTACTTAACAAATTGGATGTAGAAAAGTATATCAATAAAATAAGAGAAGAATACAAAAAGAATGGTATTGGTAGATTTGGAGTTATTCTAAAAGAAAACAATAAATTAATTGGCTTTTCAGGATTAAAGTTTAGAGCTAATGAAGAAAATGGTCATGTAAATTTTTATGACATTGGATATCGTTTTTCTGAAGATTATTGGAGAAAAGGTTACGCAAAAGAAGCTGCTTTAGCATGGTTAGAGTATGGCTTTAAAGAAATGAAACTTAAAATGATTCATGCATGTGCCGAAACTGAAAATATTCCATCTAACAATTTACTTAAGCTATTGGGGTTTCAATTCACAAATTCTTACTTAGTAAATAAAACTTTGCATAACTGGTACCAATTAGAAAATAAATATGAACCTAAAATTTGAAACAAAGCGTTTAATTCTTCGTCCGTTAGTTTTAACAGATGCTGAAGATATGTTTACGATGGATAAAAATCCAAGTGTACATAAATACCTTTGGCAAAAACCTGTTCAGGAAATAGATGAAGTAATTAAGGTAATCAATTACGTTAATGAACAGTATGAAAGAAATAATATTGGCCGTTTTGCTACCATTTTAAAAGAAACAGGCGAATTTATTGGTTGGACAGGAATTAAATTTGTTGATGATCATACAGAAAATGGCAACACAAATTTCTTCGATTATGGTTATCGTTTAGATGAACGATTTTGGAATAAAGGTTACGCAACTGAAGCCACAAAATTTTGGGTAAACTATGGTCTAAATGAAATGAAAGTTGATAATCTGAACGCATACACACACTTTGAAAACGGAGCTTCTAATCAAGTTCTTAAAAAAGTTGGTTTTAATTTCATGGAAGAATATACCGCCGAGGATGGCGTTCAATGGAATTGGTGGCAAGCTAAAAAATAATAATTCAAAGCTTAAAAATGAAATCAGTAAGAATAATTGGTGTGCCAGAACATTTTAATTTACCTTGGCATTTATGTATTGAAAATGGAGAATTTGATGAAGTTGGTATAGATTTACAATGGACAGATATTCCTGAAGGAACTGGCAAAATGTGTCAAATGCTTCGCAACAATGAAGCAGATATCGCTGTGATTCTAACCGAAGGAATTATAAAAGACATAGTTTCGGGCAATGATTCTTCAATTGTTCAGATTTATGTGCAATCGCCATTAATTTGGGGAATACATGTTGATGCTAATTCAAAATTTAATCAACTTACTGATTTAGAAAACACTACATCTGCTATATCACGAATTGGTTCAGGATCTCATCTAATGAGTTTTATAAATGCAAAGCAGCAAAATTGGGATACTTCTACGTTAAAGTTTGAAATTGTAAACACTATCGACGGTGCTGTTGAAGCATTGAATCAAGGTAAAGCCGACTACTTTATGTGGGAACGTTT
>CBFHBH010000089.1:0-7591 GCA_965653735.1 uncultured Flavobacterium sp.
TTTCACGTAAGAATTCTAATGAGTGTTTTTTAGGTTGCATCGGGAATTTTTCTGCATCAGAATCGCCTAAAATCTCTAGTTTTTTTACTTGGATTTCGTATTTCTGTCCAGCTCCTTGGCTTTCTACAAGCTCTCCTTTAACACAAATGGCTGCTCCTGTAGTGATCCTTTTTAATGTTGTTTCTGGTGTGTTTTCAAAATCTACAACACACTGAATATTATGAATAGTTGAACCATCGTTCAATGCAATAAATTGATTATTTCTAAAAGTTCTTACCCATCCTTTTGCTGTTACTTCTTGTAATGTCTTCGTGCTGTTTAGTAAGTCTTTAACTTTTGTATGTTTCATCTTAAATTTAGAATTGCTGCGCTATCATATTGCGCCTTTGTTAGAATTCGATATTAGAATTAACTGCAAATATAATTCTTTTGCTTGAAAACAAAAAGGTTGAAAATTATACAGAACGACAAGTTTAATTCGGTTTTATTGATCTAATATTTTGATATCTAACTCAAGCTTTTTTTTGGTTTAATCATTGAAATATAAAGTTTTAGGATTCTTGTTTTTTACATTGAATTAATTACTGATAATTAAGAAAAAATCTAAGAAATTCGTAATTGTAAATTATTTATGTCGGATTGCTGTTTTATGAAAAATGTTTATTAAAAAATCAATTTACATGAATTTTTATTAATTGATTTCAGTTTTTTCATTGCATTATTGATAATTATTCATTGATTAACGTTTTTTTAACAATTAAAAAATGACCATTTTGCTTTTTGCTTTTAATTTTGCTAAAAAAATATAAAGCCCTAAAAATGAAAAAAATAGCCTTGATTTTAAGTTTGATTTCTTTATTTGTTGTTTCTTGTACTGTGGATTCAATTGATACTTCTTCGCAAAGAATGCAAAGCCTGAATCCATCAGAACCAACATTCATGTCTGGCGATCTTAATAATGTAACTTATACTAATTTAAAGCCTCAGACTTATACTAATGTTTCTTGTTTGCAAACTGAAGTTGAAACTTATCATTTAAGTCCAATAGTTCAATATAATTATTTGTTGTTACAAGGGTCTGATATAACTTTGTCAGATGCTCCTCAATCTTCTTCAATATTAATTGACATTAGAATTCCTGAATCAAAATGGGCTGTAGGAACATATAATTTAAGTGATGATTTAAGTACAGGAACTAATGGATTAGATTGTATTGCTCGTTTAATTGAAATTGGAGGTGCAACAAAAACTAAATTGACTTCTGGAAGTATTACAATTACAGAATTTAATCTTTCTACAAGTACTATTAAAGGTACTTTTAATTTTACTTATCAACGTAGAAATGGTTCTATTTATGAAGGATCTTACACTCTAAATAATGGTGCTTTTAAATACAAATTAGACGCTCCGTTTTTTAATTAATTATTTGCCCCAAATCATACCAAAAAGAGCGCTAATAAGCGCTCTTTTTTTGTTTCGTTATTTTGCTTTAGTTGATTTAAGACGTTTTTCTGTATTCTCTTTGATTGAATTAACAAAATCTTCGTCTTTTAGGAAGCTTTCTTCTAGAGAGAATCTGCATGCACAGGTTATCTTGTCTTGGTTTAAAAAAGTAATGCATGTGGTAGGAGCTTTATAACCACTTATGCTTTTTATTCCTAAGTTTATATTGCTTTTTAATTCATTTATATTAACATCTTTTTTTAGAAGATAATCATAGACTACATAGTTTATTGTGTCTTTTTTTTTGAAAGAAGCGGATTCATGAGTGTAGCTTATTTTTTCAACTTTTTCAAAAAAATCTCTTGAAAGTGTTGATGCTACAGATTTTGAAAAACGCAAATTATATTGTTCTGGTCTAGTATATTTTTTTAAAGGTTTGTTGGTTTTTATGTTTCCGTAATCAACTCTGTTTAAGACTTCATAGTTTGTGTTTACCTGACAATTTGCACATGTAATAAATAAGAAAAAGAGGAATGTTATAGTAGGTTTCATAATTTAAAGATTGAATTAATGTTCCAAATAAAAATTGTTTTTCAAATTTGGCCTAAGAGCATATTGTACCTCGACAAAAAGTTTGCCAGATTTAACTAAAGTAAGCATGGAGTCATGAAGATTTGATGTGCTTATTCCAGCTAAATTTGCTATGTCTTTCTTAAAATCGTCAAAACTACCTATAATTTCTACACAACCTGCAGCTCCCCAACCTGATTCGTGGACATCAGATGGTCCAGCATGAATTAAAAAGTTGCCCTTTATTTGAAATGCACCTCCAAAAGGCGAGTGTGTGTTTCTTACCTCGTAATTCTTATCGTATAAAGTAATTTTTTTTCTGTCAACACTTGTTAATCCAGAATTTACCCAACCTCTTGCTTTGTAGTGAGAAGAGGGGTTGTTGGGGTCGTTCCAAAAAGGCATAAAACGTAAGGCTTTCCATTCCTTTTTGATTGTTTTTTTTTCATTTTCAATGATAACCTTGTATACAGGAGTTTGGTATAGTTCTCTTTTACCATTATCATTAAAATCATCATCAGGATATGATTTTGCTAAATATGTTTCTCCAGTTTCGACTCCGGTTACTGTTATTAAAACGTTATTCATTGTGTATTAAATTTCTACTAAAGTAAGAATTTTAATACAATTATTAATTTTAAGGTTGATCTTTTTTCTCTACAGCATCTACCTCTTCATCAGTTGGTTCCAAAATGTCGATTTTAGGTTTGATGAATTCTTGCTCATTTGCAAGGGTTCTGTTTAAGGAAAGTACTAATGATGGTAGTAATACTAAATTTGAAAGCATTCCGAAACTAAGTGTTAAGGCGACTAATCCTCCAAGAGCAACTGTTCCTCCAAAACTTGATAACATAAACACTGAGAAACCAAAGAATAATACAATGGAAGTATAAAACATGCTTATTCCAGCGTCATCAAAAGTTGCGAAAACAGATTTTTTAATCTTCCAATCGTTTCGTGATAATTCCAGTCGGTATTGAGCAAGGAAACGAAGAGTGTCGTCGACAGACATTCCGAATGCAATTCCGAAAACTAAAATTGTAGATGGTTTTAATGGAATGTTTAAGAAACCCATTAGTCCTGCAGTCATCAATAAAGGTAATAAGTTTGGAATGATTGAAACCAATACCATTTTGAATGAACGGAACATAAGTGCTACTAATCCTGCTGTTAAGCCAAAGGCCATTAGTAATGAAGACAATAAGTTGTCTAGTAAGTATTTTGTTCCTTTTTGAAATACTGAAGGTTTTCCTGTGATGATAACTTCATATTTAGAAGGAGGGAAAAGTTTGTCTGCTTTTGCTCTTATCTGACTTTCTATAGCATCCATTTTTTCACCATTTTCATCTTTTATAAAAGCTGTAATACGTGCATATTGACCAGTAGAGTCTACATAGCTTTTCATTAAATTCTCTTTCGAATTCTTAGTTGCATTTTTAGCGTAAGAAAGTATGAAAGATTGTTCTTGTGATGTTGGTAATTCATAATATTCTGGATTACCGTTGTAATATGCTTGTTTGGAATATTTGACCAAATTAACTACAGATAATGGTTTAGAAAGTTCAGGAATTTCTCCAATAGTTTCCTGAAGATCTTCCATTCTTTTTAGTGTGGATAATTTCATAACACCTTTTTTTCTTTTGGTATCAATCATTATCTCAAGAGGCATTACGCCGTCAAATTCTTTTTCAAAGAAACGAATATCATCAAAAAAGGCTGTTTTCTTAGGCATATCTTCTATGATACTGCCTGAGATTTTTATTCGATGTATACCAATCATCCCAATTATCAATAATGAAACGGCAACAGCATAAACTCCAACTCGATTGTACTTTACAGTATCTACAATCCATTTAAAAAATGCTGTTAGGTATTCTCTTTCTAAATGGCCTAAATGTCTTGCAACAGGTGCTGGAGTATAACTAAAGAATATTGGGAGTATAAGTAAACAAAGTAGGTAAATTGCTAAGATATTAATTGATGTGATTACACCGAATTCAACTAATAATGTGTTGTTGGTAGCAATAAAAGTTGCAAAACCTAATGCTGTGGTTAGGTTTGTCATCAATGTAGCTGTACCTGTTTTAGTGATTACTCGTTGTAATGCTTTTGCTTTGTTTGAATGCTTTGCATATTCCTGATGGTATTTGTTAATTAAGAATATACAGTTTGGTATTCCTATAACAATTACTAGTGTTGGGACTAATGCTGTTAATACTGTAATTTCATAACCTAACAAGCCAAGTAATCCAAAAGACCACATAACTCCAATGATTACAATAATTAATGAAATTAATGTTGCTCTAAAAGATCTAAAGAAAAAGAAAAAGATTAAACCAGTAATTAATAAAGCAGCTCCAATAAATAAGCCTATTTCATCAATTATCGTTTTCGCATTTAAAGTTCTGATGTATGGCATACCAGAAGCTCTTAAATCTATTCCAGTTTTGTTTTCAAATTTTTCAATCTCAGGGATTAGTTTAAAGAGGACATAATCTCTACGAATTTTTGTATTGACAATTTTTTTGTCCAAATAAATTGCAGATCTTATTGCTCCCGATTTTTTGTTAAACAATAACCCTTCATAAAAAGGTAAATTATTTAGCAAATCTTCTCTAAGAGATAATAAATACTTAGGGTCGTTTATTTTTGAATTATCAACAAGATTTTTTAATTCGAATGATTCTAAGGAATCGTTTTTAGATAATTTTTTCAAGTTGTCTACTGAAATAACTAAATCAACTTCGTTGTCTGATTGAATTTTAGTCATCATTTCTTCCCAAGCTTTAAAGGCTTGAGGAGTAAATAGCTTTTTATCTTTTGTGGCAATGATGATTAAGTTTCCTTCTTCACCAAACTTATCTAAGAAATTATTGTAGTCAACATTTACCTTGTCATCAGCAGGAATTAAATTAGCTTCGGTATGTGTGAATTTAATTTTATTCCACTGTAGGGCAAATAAAATGGTTACTAAAAGTATTCCAATTAAAATTGCAATTCTGTTTCTTAAAATTAAACGGGCAATTAACTCCCAAAAACCAATACTCAAAAGTTTTTTCATAAAAAATAAAAAGAGGTGCAAAGTTAAGCAAAACAAGCAAATTAGAAGGTTTTATACTGAAACTTTTAACTATTACAGCTTTGAGGTATTAAATTTATGTGATTAATTCAAAGTTCGCTTTTATATAAGGCGTTATTTTACCATATTTGTCGATATATTTTTACTTGAAAAGCAATGAAAAAACTAAAAAACGCAATTTTTTATTTTACCATTACAGGAGGTTTTATTTCGTTAATGTATTGGGTTGTTGGTCAGGGTAAAAATCTCGAAATAGGGCGTAAAGTGGTTGCCCCCACTTCAAAGCACACACAATGGGATCAGTTTTTAGAAGGATTGTTTCATAATTTACAACATCCGCTAGCTATTTTATTAGCTCAAATAATTACAATTATTATTGTAGCTCGTTTCTTTGGTTGGATTTTTAAAAAGATTGGTCAACCTTCTGTAATTGGTGAAATTATTGCGGGAATTTTTTTAGGACCATCGTTGTTAGGGATGTATTTTCCTGAGTTTTCACTCGTTTTATTTCCAAAAGAATCTCTAGGTAATCTTCAGTTTTTAAGTCAGATAGGTCTTATTCTTTTTATGTTCGTGATAGGAATGGAATTAGACTTGAAAGTACTAAAAAACAAAGCTAATGATGCTGTGGTTATTAGTCATGCCAGCATTGTATTTCCTTTCGCATTGGGGATTAGTCTAGCCTATTTTATATATAACAAATTCGCCCCAGAAGGTGTCGAATTTTTGTCGTTTAGTTTGTTCATGGGAATCGCCATGAGTATAACTGCATTTCCTGTTCTAGCAAGAATTGTTCAGGAAAGAGGAATTCATAAAACACGATTAGGATCAATTGCCATTACCTGTGCTGCTGCCGATGATATTACAGCATGGTATTTACTAGCAGCTGTAATTGCCATTGTAAAAGCTGGTTCTTTTATTAGTTCTTTATATGTTATTGGTCTTGCTCTGCTTTATGTTTTAGCGATGTTATTTTTAGTTAAACCATTCTTAAAGCGTGTAGGTGATTTGTATTCAAACAATGGGAGCTTAAGTAAACCTGTTGTGGCTATTTTCTTTTTAACATTGATAATATCTTCTTATGCAACTGAAGTTATTGGAATCCATGCATTATTTGGGGCTTTTATGATGGGAGCGATTATGCCTGATATTTCTAAATTCAGAAATATATTCATAGAAAAAGTAGAAGATGTTTCAGTTTTACTTTTACTTCCTCTGTTTTTTGTATTCACAGGTTTACGCACACAAATAGGACTTATAAATGATCCTTACTTATTGAAAGTTACTGGATTTATAATTTTAGTTGCTGTTGTTGGAAAATTTGTTGGAAGTGCAATTGCGGCAAAATTTGTGGGACAAAGCTGGAAAGAGAGTTTAACTATTGGAGCATTAATGAACACTCGAGGATTAATGGAACTTGTGGTTTTAAATATTGGTTTTGATTTGGGAGTGCTTACTTCAGAAGTTTTTACGATGATGGTTATCATGGCTTTGGTTACAACATTTATGACTGGTCCTGCATTGGATTTGATCAATCATGTGTTCAAATCGAAAGAAGAGCTTTCGGTTGTTGAAGAAGCTAAATTCTTAAATAAATTTAAAATACTCATCTCATTTGGTAATTTAGAGAAAGGGAAATCACTTCTTAGGTTAGCCAACAATCTTACGAAAAAGCAAAAAGATACTTCTTCTATTACGGCAATGCATTTAACATTGAGTGACGAAATGCACGGTTTTAATATTGAAGAATACGAAAAGGAAACCTTTACGCCTATATTGGAGCAATCGAAAGATATGGGGCAAGAAATAAGTACTATTTTCAAAGCTACAGTTGATATCGAAAATGATATTGCTGATATAGCTTCACATGGTGATTACGACTTACTACTTGTTGGGCTTGGGAAATCGATTTTTGAAGGAACGCTATTAGGTAAAGTTCTTGGTTTTACGACTAGAATTATTAATCCAGACAGATTGTTGGACAAAATTACTGGTAAAGAAGGACTATTTGAAAATTCAATTTTTGATGAAAGAACACGTCAGATTATTGCTAAAAACAAAATGCCAATTGGGATATTGATTGATAACGATTTTCATGATACAGATAAAATTTTTGTGCCAATTTTTAGTGTTGAGGATGCTTTTTTAGCGGATTATATTCAACGATTTGTTTTTAATAATAACTCGCAAGTAAATGTTGTAGATGTAAAAGGACAAATAGAGAATAATTTTTTACTTAAATCGGCGGTTCATTCACTAGAATTAAACTTTCCACAGAATGTATCAATAATGAGTGAGAAAGGTCTTGAAAAAGATTTCTTGATTAAACAAGACTTAATGATAATAAGTTTAGAAAGTTGGAAAAAATTAGTCGATTCGCAAAAAGAATGGCTTTCTAATGTTCCTTCGGTTTTAATTATCAAAACCTAAATTAATTTGAACGCTTAGTTTTATAGCTATATTGTCCTCAAATTGAGGTAAATGGTTAGCGCCATATCT
>CBFHBH010000090.1:0-7580 GCA_965653735.1 uncultured Flavobacterium sp.
GGCCAAATCAATGGGCATCGAAGTGAACGAAACCATGGGTAAAGGAAAATTAATTGATGAAATTTTTGGTGAGAAATGTGAAGGAAACTTCATTCAACCAACATTCATCACGGATTATCCTAAAGAAATGTCTCCATTATGTAAATCTCACAGAGACAATCCAGATTTAACCGAGCGCTTCGAATTAATGGTTTGTGGTAAAGAAATTGCCAATGCATATTCTGAATTAAATGATCCTATTGACCAAAGAGAGCGTTTTGAAGCGCAAATGGCATTAGCAGCTAAAGGGGATGACGAAGCGAATGGCATCATTGACGAAGATTTCTTAAGAGCTTTAGAATATGGTATGCCTCCAACCTCAGGTTTAGGTATTGGAATGGACAGATTAATTATGTTCTTGACTAATAATGCTTCAATTCAAGAAGTATTATTCTTCCCTCAAATGCGTCCTGAGAAAAAAGGCCCTGAATTGACAGAAGAAGAAAAATTAATCATTGAACTATTAAAAGCCGAAGACAACCAACCATTAGCTCAACTTAAGGAAAAATCGGCTTTAAGCGGAAAAAAATGGGATGCAGCCATGAAAGGTTTAGCTAAACATGGCTTAACAAAAGTTGTTGTTGACGGTGATAATAAAACTGTAGTTTTAAGCTAACACCTTAGCAAACAATATATAGTTAAAGGAATCCTAAAAAAGGGTTCCTTTTTATTTTCTATTAAACCTTTTTGAACTAACAATGTCTTATTGATATAACGCAAAAAAAATTATCATGAAAAAGACATTTTTAACCCTTCTATTAATAGGTACATTATCAGGAGTTTATGCTCAAGAAAAGGAAACTCAATCAGCTAGAACAAAAAGAGAGCAAATGACTCCTGAACAGAGAAATCAGCTTCAGTTAAAAAGAATGACAGCCAATTTAGATTTAACGGCTTCACAACAAAAAGAAATGGCTGTTATTATTGCAGATGAAAATGCAAAAAGAGACTCAAAAAGAGCTGAAATGAAAGCTAATAAAGACGCAAAAAAACAATTAACAGCCGATGAAAGATTTAAGATGGAAAACGAAAGGCTTGATGCACAAATTGAATACAAAGCCAAAATGAAAAAGATTTTAAACAAAGAACAATTTGCAAAATGGCAAGAAAATCAAGAAAAAAGAAGTGAGAAAATACATAGAATGAAAAGAGCCCATCATCAAAAATCTAAAAAACAAGCAAATGAATAATTTTTTGCATTTTTAAAAAAAATGTTTAGATTTGGTTTCTATAAACTAATCTATTTATTTAATTATGAAAAAATTATTACAAATATTACTTTTTGTTTTTGCTTTCACAATGAGTGCAAATGCTCAAGAAAAAAGACAGTTAACACCTGCTGAAAAAGCAAAACAAAACGTATTAGAGCTTTCAAAAGCTATAGACACTAATGGTGACGACCAGTTTTTTGTAAACATGAACAATTTATTCCTTGCTAAACATGAAGCTTTAGCTAAAGAAGGAATCACTGAAGCTGAAAAAAGCGAGATTTATAAGAACATTGACATGAAAATGAGAGCGACTTTCTCTGAAAATCAAATCAAACAAATCATGCAACAACCTGGTTTATATGATAAATTAATTAAGAACTAAATCTTAATAACAGATATAAAAAAATCCGCTATAAAGCGGATTTTTTATTTTATAATGTTTTAGCAACTTTATTAATTGCTTCTATTGTAAAGTCAAGATCTTCGTAAGACAACGCATCTGTAATAAACCATGTTTCGTAAGCTGAAGGCGCAATATAAACACCTTCTTTTACCAATCCGTGAAAGAAATCCTTGAAACGCTGATTATCACCATTTTTTGAAGTATTAAAATCATACACTTCTTCTTTATCAAAATGTACAGAAATCATCGATCCCACTCTATTGATAGTAAAGTCAATATTATTCAATGTCAGTACTTTTCTAATTCCAACTTCTAAATAAGCTGTTTTTTGCTCTAATCTTTTGAAAATTTCTGTGTCAGAATTTAATTCTGTTAGCATTGCTAAACCGGCAGCCATTGCTAACGGATTCCCTGACAATGTTCCCGCTTGATACACAGGGCCTAGTGGAGCCAAATAATTCATAATTTCGTTACGTGCTGCAAAAGCCCCAACTGGTAATCCACCTCCTATAACTTTTCCAAAACAAACAGTATCAGCTTGAACATTATAAAGTTCTTGTGCACCACCTTTCGCCAAACGGAAACCAGTCATTACTTCGTCAAAAATCAACAAAGTTCCATTATCAGTACAAAGTTGACGAAGCGCTTCTAAAAATCCTTCTTTAGGAGGTATACACCCCATATTTCCTGCAACTGGCTCAATAATGATAGCGGCAATTTCATTTTTATTTGCTTCTAATAAAGCTTTAATATTTTGAATATCATTATAATTAGCTAATAAAGTGTCTTTTGCTGTACCCTGTGTTACACCGGGACTATTAGGCGAACCAAAAGTTATAGCTCCGCTCCCAGCTTGGATTAAAAAAGAATCTGAATGACCATGATAACAACCAGCAAATTTTATTATTTTGTCACGCCCTGTAAAACCTCTTGCTAAACGAATGGCACTCATACAAGCTTCTGTTCCAGAATTCACAAAACGGATTTTATCAATATTTGGCACCATAGAAACTGCTAATTCAGCGATTTTAGTTTCTATTTCTGTTGGCATACCAAATGATGTTCCCAACTTAGCTTTTTCGATAACAGCATTAACCACTGGCTCATAGGCATGCCCTAAAATCATCGGCCCCCATGAATTAATATAATCTATAAGACGGTTACCATCTTCGTCAAAAAGATAAGCTCCTTTTGCACTTTTTACAAATATTGGAGTACCTCCTACATATTTGAATGCTCTTACTGGTGAATTTACTCCGCCTGGAATTACTTTTTCAGCTTCGGCGAACAGCTGACTACTTCTTTGATAAATCATTTATTCCTAATGTTTTTTTTTAGCCTCAATGGAAGCTACTTATAAATAAATGCCCAAAAGCTGGGCTTCTAAAAATCTACTTTATAATTAATTCTTGCCCAATTGATAAGGCATTACTCGTAAGATTGTTTTTTACTTTTAACGCATCTACCGACAGATTATATTTTTTTGAAATAGAATATAAAGTATCTCCTTGTTCAACAACATGTATCTCTTCAGTTTGAACAATCTCTTTATCTTTTTGATTTTTCGATTGAGTCTCTACAGCAGTATTAATTACAGATGTAAATTCTATTCCTAAAACCTCAGCATCAAATTGATGTAAATTATATCTTTCTATTAATCCAATTAGTTTTTCCGGATATTTAGGATCAGTAGCATAACCCGATTTTTTTAAGCCTCGCGCCCAACCTTTGTAATCATGCTTTTCTAGTTTAAACAATGGTTGATACCAAGGTCTGCTTGTTAAAAATAACGAATGATCTCGATAGGATTCATGTGCTTTATCATACTTCCTAAAGCATTCCTGAGCAGCATCATCGTCATGACGAACATACTCTCCAGTCCATTCTTTATGACATTTTATACCAAAGTGATTGTTTGCTACTTTACACAACACACCAGTTCCTGCACCAGATTCTAAAATTCCTTGTGCCAAAGTTATACTAGCAGGAACTCCATACTTTTCCATGTCTTCTTTAGCCACTTCTTTAAACTGATTAATGTAGGCTAAAACGACTTCTTTTGTTACTTTTATGTTTGAAGTAGCGACTAAAACTTCACTTGCCTGTTTTGGCGTATCAATTTCTACAACAGGATGTTCTTTATCCACTTTTTTAGTAGAAGTAGTAGGCTTAACTGGCACTTTCTTTTGAGTTGTGTGTACATACTTTTTACTCTGCACTTTTGATTTTGAAGAACCACAACCAATTATTACCAACAAAAATAAAATATAGACTACTTTATTCATTTACAACTATTTTATTCATTTTTCTCTTTTCGAGCAACTTATTCATCCCTTCAATTCCTTGTAATCCTCCTGTATGAATTAATAGTATTTTAGAATTTTCTGGAAAATAACTTTTCTCTATCAAGTCTAAAACGCCAAAAACCATCTTACCAGTATAAACAGGGTCTAAAGGAATTGTAGTTACTCTGTAAAAATCATTAATAAAACCAATTAATTCTTCAGTAACTTTTCCGTAACCACCAAAATGATAATCGGTTATTAATTCCCAATTTTTATTATTTGCAAACTTACAAATTTCATTTTTTAAAAAATCTCCTTTTAACGCAGGAAATCCAATAACTTTTTGATGTGGCTTAGCAGAATTTATAATTCCCGAAATGGTTCCTCCTGTCCCTACAGCACAAGAGATATAATTAAATTCATTATCTTCTTCAGTTAAAATCTCTTCGCAACCCTTTATTGCCAGTTCATTGGTTCCTCCTTCAGGCAAAATATAACAGTTTCCATATTTTGCTTTCAAATAACTTGTAAACTCATCAGAATCTTTTTTGCGGTATTGTTCTCTTGTAATAAACTCAAATTTCATACCGCATTGTTGAGCAAAACTAAGAGTAGGATTATTTGCAACCTCTTTCCATAGTTCTTCACCTCGAATTACGCCAACACAACTTATATTTTTCTCTTTACAAGCATAAGCAGTAGCTGCAATATGATTTGAAAAAGCACCGCCAAAAGTAACAACTGAATCATAGAAATTTTGTTCAAATTCTACCAAATTATACTTGAGTTTTCTAAACTTATTCCCCGAAACAAAAGGATGCAATAAATCTTCTCTTTTTATCTTTAAAGTGACTTGATTTTTAGTAATTGAAGTAATATTTTGATTTATAGCATCCATTAATTACAAAAGTACGAATAAAGATTTTAGCCTTCAACGACGACCAAGATTTACAATAAAAACAACAAGTTCAAATGTTTAAACTTCTTTTAGATTAAGAAAAAACCTACTTTTATAAAAATAAATTTGATAAATCAATTTTATTTTTATAAAACGCTAAAACCGCAATATTAACGATACTTCCCACCATACAATTAGACTAAAAATCAGCTTTTTAGTCTAGAAAAAAATTCAGATAAACAACAAATTTAATCGACAAAATTTGTTTAAAAAATGCACTTAAATTACTTTTACTGTGAAATGGATTTTTATTTAACGAATTAACAGCTAACGAAATAGAAAAAAACTACTTTCGATTTTTTTACGTATACACTTTTGAAATCATGCGATATCATATTTGATGTCGTGTTTTCCGTTGTATGTTTTACAATAAAAGTATTTATTTTCTATACTAAATTCAAAATGCGTATGTTTAAAAATTACCCTAAATCAGTATTTAAGGCTACATTACTGATTATTTTTATGCTTGGCTTGTCATCTTTTTCTTTTGCACAAGTTACTATTACTAAACCAAACTTAACAGTAACGGCCTACTGTTCATTTCCTACAAGTTATTATAACCTTGGAAATATTGTAATTACTGAAAATCAGCAAAACAATTTTTCAATGACGAAAGATGTTAGTTACACTTTAATTTTAACTGCTCCAACGAATTTTGAATTTAACCCCGGTGTAGGAGGAGGTACAATTAGTGCCTCAGGAGATATTGATTCGGCTACAATTGGAATTACTGCAACTACGGTAACGATAACATATGTCAGCAACCAAGGTAATACAAGTAACGGAACAGACGTTTTAACAATCACTGGCCTTCAAATAAGAGGAATCAATGCAGTAAGTACAGGTATAGTTTACAGAGCTGCAGGAGCAGCTGGAGGGACAGGATCTATTAATGGTCTATCATTACCTACAACATCACTAGCTGATTTAACTTCAAACCTTTCGGTAGCAAGTCCTGCTATAACTACAAATCCTAGTAACGTTTCAATTGGAGCAGGCAGCAACGCATCATTTACGGTAGCAGCTTCTAACAATCCTTCTAGTTATACTTGGGAAGTAAGTACAAATGGCGGAGGATCTTGGACTACAGTAACAAACGGAGGTGTTTACTCTACTGCTACAACAGCTACATTAAACATTACAGCAGCTCCCTATTCGATGAATGGATATATGTATAGAGCAAGAGCAACAAATGGCTGTGGAACATCTGCTAATTCAACCAACGCGACATTAACTGTTACTTATTGTATCCCAACAATTAGTGCAACATATCAGCCCCCTACTAATCACCATATAAGAAAAGTTGAATTTATTGGGACTTTATTAGATGTAACAAACACAAGTACATACAGTACCGTTACTCCATATGGATACCAAGACTTTACTGGTTTAGCAACGAAATCACAACAAGCACAAGGTGAAGGTGTTAATATTTATTTTGAATCGCCAAGTTCAGGTTACATGAAAGCATGGGTTGACTGGAACAAAGATGGTGACTTTGCAGATTCTGGAGAAACGGTTTATAATTCTGGAGGAGTTTCTCAAGCCTCTACTACATTAGGTTTTATTATTCCAGCTGGAACGCCAGTTGGCGATTACAGAGTTAGGCTAAGAATCAGCGGAAGAAACTCTGGTGGAGATGCTGGTTATTCATGGGACTCTTGTACAACAAATTTAGCTTATTACGGAGAAACAGAAGACTATCTTTTTACTGTTGTGGCAAGTTGTCCTGCAAAAATAACAGCAGTTACAAACGGAAGCGTATGCGGACCTGGGACTGTTACTTTAGGAGCCACAGGATCAGCAGGTACAACGCAATATAGATGGTATGCTGCCCAAACTGGAGGATCTCAATTAGCAGGCTCTCCAACTGCCACAGGTAGCTGGACAACGCCATCAATAAGTACAACAACTGATTACTGGGTTACTGCCTACAATGGATCATGTGAATCTCTTGTTAGAACAAAAATAACCGCAACCGTTAAACCAATAGCTGCTCTATCATTTGTTACAGCCTCTCCACAAGTTTGTGGTGAAGATGATAAAATACAATTAACTGCCACAGGAAGTTCAGAAATAGTAAACTTAATTGACGAAACTTTTGAAGGGGGTAGCCTAGGAACTTTCACAGCTTCAACATCAGTTGCACCTGCTTCAGGCACAGTTTCAACTGCGAGTGCATGGCAGAATAAAACAAGTCCATACATTCCAACAGGCACTACATGGTTTCCAGCAATTTCATCTGGAATAAATTCAAACAAATTTGCATTTGTTAGTTCAGATGTTGGAACTTGTGGAGCAACCTGTTACTATGTAATTGACAACTCCCTAGTTTCTCCAACAGTAAACTCGACTAATTTTACTAGTCTAACTTTAGAATTTAAATTGTTTTATGACAGATATTATGTTGACGCAAGCAATCCAACAGCTGAATATATGAGTGTTGATGTTTCTACAAATGGAGGCGGAACATGGACAAGTATTAGTGGCAGTATTACAAGCGATCAAGGGTATGGAACTAAGTTTAAGCAAATGTCGTACAACCTAAACTCATATATAAATCAAACTAACTTAAAAATAAGAATCCGATACTATACCAGTACTTGGGCCAATGGTGGTGCTGTTGATGAAATCCTATTATATGGATCAAGACCACTTTCTCCTAATTTCACATGGACAGGTTC
>CBFHBH010000091.1:0-7546 GCA_965653735.1 uncultured Flavobacterium sp.
ATTTTACTAACAAAATTAGTGATACAGTAATGGGACAAACATATTATGTTAGAGCTTTTGTTCGAAAATATATAACGGGTCAAATAAAGTATGGTAATGAGGTTGTTTATCAAGTTCCAATGACATTAACGACAGGTGTTGTTAAAAATATTTCTACTGTAGGTTTTTCTGTTGATGTTAATGTAGGTAATACATTGTCTGGAAACGATGAAAGAGGAGTATGTTATAGTACTAGTCAAAATCCAACGGTTAACAATTCTACTGTTGTAGCTCCAACTGATGGAGCTGGTAACTTCACAATTGCTGTAGATGGAACAGGTTTGTTTACCCCTTTTTATTATGTTAATTCAAACACTACCTATTATTTAAGAAGCTATGTTAAAGTTGGAAGCAAGGTTTACTATGGAAACGAGGTTTCTTTTAGAACAGCGGGTTATGTAGGTGGTTCTGGAGGATATGTATTTTTTGATAAAGGAGAAACAACAAATGGATGGAGATACTTAGAAGCAGCACCATCTTCGCTTTCTACTCCAAGTTACAGCTCTTTTAGATGGGTTAATTCAACTTGTGGTTATTCATTTTTAACTGGTATTGGTAATGCTATTGGAGATGGTCAAGGGAATACAACATTAATCAAAAACTATTGTAATTATACTAACGTTGCGGCGACAATGTGTAGAGCTACAAGTTTGAATGGTCAAACAGACTGGTTCTTGCCATCACTAGACGAGGCAAAAGAACTTTATAAATTAAAGTTTACTAATCTTGTTAGTATGTCTTATGATTTTATTACTTCTTCACAATCATCTAATTCACTTTGTTTTGCCATAAACAAAAATGACGGTAGTTCTTATACAACTGATAAGTATAATTCATTTACTGCTTGGCAAGTACGAAAGTTTTAATGTTGGATAAAAAGTTAAAAATAAACTCTTTAAGTTAATTCTTAGAGAGTTTGTTTTTTTAATTATATTCTAAAAAGTATCTTTGTTTATCAAATAAATGAAATGGAACTAAAATTAAACAGGCCAATCTGTTTTTTTGACTTAGAAACTACGGGAATCGACGTTGGAAGAGACAGAATTGTCGAAATCGCAATCGTAAAAATATATCCTAACGGAAACAAAGAAAGTAAAACTTGGTTGGTGAACCCAACAATTCCAATTCCAGCTTCAGCTAGCGCTATTCATGGAATTACTAATGAAAAAGTTGCAAATGAACCTACTTTTAAGGAATTGGCTTCCCAAATTCACAATATGATTAAGGATTCTGATTTGGCAGGATTTAATTCTGATAGATTTGATATTCCATTGTTAGCAGAAGAATTATTGCGAGCTGAGGTTGATTTTGATATGAAAAATAGGGTGTCAATAGATGTTCAAACAATTTTTCATAAAATGGAGGAGAGAACTTTAAGTGCAGCATATAAATTTTATTGTGGACAAACTTTAGATAATGCTCACAGTGCAGCAGCAGATACGGAAGCAACGTACGAAATACTTAAAGCACAACTAGATCGTTATCCTGATTTGGAAAATGATATAAAATCATTATCTGAGTTCACAACACGTAAAAAGTTTGTCGATTTTGCTGGATTTATAGCTTTAGATGCAGACGGAAATGAAATTTTTACCTTCGGTAAACACAAAGGAGCTTTGGTAGATGATGTATTGGGAAAAGAGCCTGGTTATTTTGGTTGGATTCAAAATGCTGACTTTCCATTGTATACAAAAAAGGTTTTAACCGGAATTAAACTAAGAAAATTAAATACTAAACAGTAATTAGTAAATTAGTAATTAGCCATTAGTTTTTTTAATGCTAAAGGTTTTTGCTGAGTGCTAATAGCTGAATGCTAATAGCTAAAAAGAATGAAAATAATTTGTATTGGCCGTAATTATGTTGATCATATTTCAGAACTAAATAATGAAAAGCCATCAGAGCCGGTTCTTTTTATGAAACCGGATACTGCCATTTTGCCCAAACAATTTCCGTTTGTGATTCCAGAATTCAGTAATGATGTGCATCATGAAGTTGAAATTTTGGTAAAAATCAATAAAGTAGGTAAGTACATCGATGCTAAGTTTGCTCATAAATACTACGAAGAGATAGGTTTAGGGATCGATTTTACAGCTCGTGATGTACAATCTGAACTAAAAAGTAAAGGTTTGCCTTGGGAAAAGGCCAAAGCATTTGACGGTTCAGCGGTAATAGGTGACTTTTTATCGAAAAAAGACTTCAATTCTTTAGAAAATATTAAATTTGAATTAACTAAAAATGGTGAGGTAGTTCAAAAAGGTAACACTAGTATGATGTTGTGGAAAATAGACGAAATAATTGCCTATGTTTCACAATATTTTACATTAAAAACTGGAGATGTTATTTTTACAGGAACTCCCGCTGGAGTAGCAAAAGTTAATCCTGAAGATATTTTAGAGGGATTTATTGAAGATAAACAACTATTTAAGATTCAAGTAAAATAATGGCAATACATTATAATTTAGCAAAAGTTTACGCAATATCAGATGACGACAAAGATTTTGTATTGCAAATTATCAATTTGTTTGTAGATGAGGTTCCGGGAGACATCAAAGAGATGAGAGATGGAATAAAAGAAAAAGATTACGCAAAAGCCTATGGTTTTGCACATAAAACCAAGCCAACATTAGATTTGTTGGGGATGGATGCCGCAAAAGAAGAAATTCTTCAAATTGAGCAATGGACTCGCGATAAAGGAAAGAAAAAAGAAATTAAAGAAGTTTATAAAAGTCTTAAAGGGCGAATTGACGCTGCACTTGAAGAAGTAAAAAAAGACTTTAATCTCTAATTTTCTTTACTTTAAATACTATACCTTTCTATTCTAATAAAAAATGAAAGCAGCAATTGTCACAATTGGTGACGAAATTTTAATAGGTCAAATAGTTGATACTAATTCTGGCTTTATAGCAAAATCTCTCAATAAAATCGGAATTGAAGTCAATGAAATGCTTTCTATCTCAGATGATAAAACGCACATTCTTGACACACTTTCAAATCTTCAAAATAAATTTGATTTAGTAATTATCACAGGTGGTTTAGGACCTACCAAAGATGATATTACCAAAAAAACTTTATGTGAGTATATGGGTGATACATTGATTTATAACGACCAAGTTTTAAATCATGTAACACAACTAATAGAAGGTTTCTTCAAACGTCCAATTACGCAGATAAACAAGGATCAGGCATTAGTACCTTCAAAATGTGAAGTTTTGTTTAATCAGGTTGGTACAGCACCTGGAATGTGGATGAAAAAAGAAAATACCGTATTTGTTTCGCTTCCGGGAGTTCCGTACGAAATGAAATATCTGGTAGAAAATGAAATAATTCCAAAACTGATTAAAAAATTTGACAGACCTTATATTATTCATCAAACACTTTTGACATACGGAGTTGGGGAAAGTTTATTAGCAGAAAGAATAGAGAATTGGGAAGATAACTTGCCAGAATTTATAAAATTGGCCTATTTGCCAAATCCTGGAAGAGTTCGTTTAAGATTATCAGCAAGAGGTAAAGACGAAGAAGTATTGAAAAAGGCTCTGGAAGAACAAATAAACTTGCTTAAACCACAAATTGAAGATTGCTTAGTAGGTTTGGATGACGATGAACCTTTAGAGTTTGTATTGGGTAAATTACTTTCTTCTAAAAGATTTACTATTTCAACTGCAGAAAGTTGTACAGGGGGAAAAATTGCCTCAGTAATAACTTCAGTTTCTGGATCTTCAACATATTTTAAAGGGAGTGTGGTAAGTTATGCCACACAAGCAAAAGAAGATGTATTAGAAATTCCATCTCAAATAATTCAAGAAAATTCTGTGGTTAGTGCTCCAGTTGCCGAGGCAATGGCTTTGAGTGCAAAAAAGATATTTAAAACAGATTTTGCTATTGCTACGACTGGAAATGCAGGGCCAAACAAGGGAGATGCAGCTGCCAAAGTAGGTACTGTTTTTATAGGAATTGCCACACCAAAAGGAGTCTTTTCTGAAGAATTTAATTTTGGACAACCACGTGAAAAAGTGATTGATAGAGCCTTAAACAAAGGGTTAGAGCTTATTTATAAAGAAATTTTAAAAAACTACTAAAAATAATTTGTTACTAACGTTTCTTTTTTGTTACTTTGCACCCTGATTTTGAATAACGATAAAAGATAAGCATAATGTCAAGAGTTTGTGACCTTACAGGAAAAAGAGCGATGGTAGGAAATAACGTTTCTCACGCTATGAACAAGACTAAGAGAAAATTCTCTGTTAACTTGGTTAAAAAACGTTTTTACCTTCCTGAAGAAGATAGATGGATTACTCTAAGAGTAGCTGCTTCTACAATTAAAACGATTAACAAGAACGGAATTTCTGCAGTTTTGAAAAAAGCACAAGCAGACGGATTTATTAAATAATCTGTTCCTAATAAATTTATAGCAAAATGGCAAAGAAAGGTAATAGAATCCAAGTAATTTTAGAATGTACTGAGCACAAAGCTTCTGGCGTAGCTGGAACATCTCGTTACATCACAACAAAAAACAAAAAAAACACTCCAGATAGATTAGAAATCAAAAAATTCAATCCTATCTTAAAAAGAGTGACTGTTCATAAAGAAATTAAATAATCTAGAAGTTATTTTTAATAATACTTAAAATAAATAGTATAAGTCATGGCAAAGAAAACCGTTGCAACATTACAAACAGCTTCTAAGAGATTGTCAAAAGCCATTAAAATGGTAAAATCTCCAAAAACTGGTGCTTACACTTTTGTTGAGGCTATCATGTCTCCAGAAGAAGTAGATGAATTTCTTAAAAAGAAATAATTTTATCCATTCAATATAACTAAGCTACTTTCATTGGGAAGTAGCTTTTTTATTTTATATTTGCTAGTGTTTAGAAGCCAAGCTTAAAGGCATATTTTAATTGGATTTCCTGCTGTCCGCGCTACAAGGTAGCTTGCTCCCATCAGGGCTAATTACAATCAAATGGCTCTTTTAAAAAATTTATAACTTATAACTCATAATTTAATAATGAGCTTTTTCAAAAGATTATTTTCTTCAGAAAAAAAAGAAACTTTAGACAAAGGACTTGAAAAATCAAGCACTTCATTTTTGTCAAAATTGACTAAAGCAGTTGCTGGAAAATCAAAAGTAGATGACGAAGTTTTAGACAACCTAGAGGAAGTTTTAGTGACTTCTGACGTGGGTGTAAATACTACATTAAAAATCATTGAACGTATTGAGGAAAGAGTTTCTCGCGATAAATACTTAGGAACAGAAGAATTAAACCAAATACTTCGTGATGAAATTGCTGGTTTATTATCTGAAACTAATTCTGGTGAAGAAACCGAGTTTACAATTCCTGTCAACAAAAAACTGGTTATAAAGTAGTTTTAGGAGCAGCCGATACTTTCCGTGCAGCTGCAATAGATCAGTTACAAATATGGGCTGATAGAGTAGGAGTACCAATTGTAAAGCAACAAATGGGTAGTGACCCTGCTTCAGTAGCTTTTGATACGTTGCAAAGTGCTGTAGCACAAGATGCAGATGTTGTTATTATAGATACTGCTGGACGTTTACATAATAAAGTTGGCTTAATGAATGAGCTTACTAAAGTAAAGCGTGTTATGCAAAAAGTTGTTGCAGATGCTCCACACGATGTTCTTTTAGTTCTTGATGGTTCAACTGGACAAAATGCTTTTGAACAAGCTAAAGAATTCACAGCAGCTACAGAAGTTACATGTTTAGCAGTAACTAAATTAGATGGAACAGCTAAAGGTGGTGTGGTTATTGGTATTTCAGATCAATTTCAAATACCAGTAAAATATATTGGAGTAGGAGAAGGGATCAATGATCTTCAAGTGTTTAACAAATACGAATTCGTAGATTCATTCTTTAAATAATATGCAAAGTTTCAAAGCGTTTCATTTCTTTTTATTTGCTACTTCTGCTTTGTTGCTAGCACAAACTGTAAAGAATCTTTATGTTTCTATTGCATTCTATTTTATTGCACTTATCATGTATATTGCTGCATGGGTAAAGTTTAATAAAGAAAAGAAATAGAAAATATAGTATAATAAAAAACCAGCCATTTGGCTGGTTTTTTTATTTAAACTGATCCTAGAGTATATAGTTGCTCCATTGTAGGAGTTTTGCTTCCGCCTTTTGGTTCTAGAGTAATTCCAAAAGCTTCTGCATCTTGAGTTTTGCTAACTTCAAATATTTTGGAACCATTTTGGTTAAACTCAGATAGTAAACCTATACTTGTTGGAGTTAATGCAGGTTTAAGTTTTAAAGACCAAACTTGGTATTCTTTTCCTTCAGGAGGAGTTGGCAATCCCGATGCGTCAATGTAAACTTTTTGAGTTTCTTTATTCCAATATACCTTAGCGACTGCTTTTGGTGCTGCGGGTTGTCCAGCTAATGTAACAACAGTATTATTATTGTCTCTTATAATGTTTAGTAATTCATTAGCTTTTCTATTCTCGTTTTCAGAAGAAACTATTGTTTCATTTAATTCTTTATTAGTATTCTTCAAGGCAGTTTGTTGTTGGAACTGATATCCTATGAATAGTAAAAATAAAGCTGCTGCAGCCCAACCTACATAATTATATCGACTAGTTGAAGGTTTTAATTCAATTACTTTGCTGTGTTTTATTTCTAATTCAGATTTAATTTTTTCAAAATTCTGAACAGAAAGGAACGGAGAGAAGCTAGATGATAATGAGATGATAGATTTTTCTATGGCTATAATTTCATTCTCAATCTCTTTATGATTTTTAGACATTTCTAGCACTTCTTTGTTTTGGGTTTCGTCTAGTAAACCATAAACATAAAGTTCTAATATTCCTGATTCTATGTATTCTTTAATATCCATCTATACTTTTAAAAAAATTCTTAAATCATTAATGCAATTTCTGTTTTGTGTTTTAACAGTTCCAAGTGGTATTTCTAACTCTTCAGAAGCTTCCTGTTGTGTATAACCCTTAAAAAATAATAAATCAATTAAAGCAATACACTTTGGCTTAAGTTTTTTAATAAATTCTTGAATACCAATAGCGTCAATTTTAAAAGCAGATTTATTGCTCTCGTCAAGTAGATGTACGAAATTATCTGTTGATAGGTTTTTTTTAGATTTGTTAAAGTTTTTTGAACGTAATTTATCTATAGCCGAATTTCTGGCAATATTAATCATCCAAGTATAAAAACGTCCTTTGGATTCATTGTAGGTGTCAATGTTTTTCCAGATTTTTATAAAAACTTCTTGAAGCACATCTTCGGCTTCTTCTCTGTCATTAATTAAATTTATGATGACAGCAAAAAGACTTTTAGCATACATATCATATAATGTACTATATGCTTTATCATCTTTTTTTAATAACAACGTAACTATTTCTTCTTGGCTCATAAATAAGGTTTGTATTACAAACATAAATATTCTTTTTTATATCCTGAATTTCTGAGACTTATATTTTTTTAAAAAAAAATATCACTTTATGAAAACCAAGTCAGAAGTTATTCCGTAAATGCCTTT